>JAEZFA010000089.1 GCA_023417665.1 Pseudomonadota bacterium
CGCGGCACGGCTGCAAAAGTTGCTTCGGGCGATGCGCCGCGGATTATTTTTTCGCGCGCGGCTTGCGGACAGTGGTGTCGAGCATGGGCCAGCGCACGATGTAATCCTCGTAGTCGCGGATGCGGACCTTGCCTTCGATGCCGCCGACGCGCCCGCGCACCGAAATGCCGGCCTTGTGCACCGTGTCGGGATCGCCGGAAACCAGCGGATGCCACCAGGCCAGGTCGCGCCCCTCGGCCACGCGGCGATAGCCGCAGGTTTTGGGAAGCCAGGCGAATTCCTCGGGCTTCGCCGGCGAAATCTTCACGCAATCGGACACGCGGCTCATGCGATTCTCGTAATCGGAGCAGCGGCAGGCTTCGCAATCCAGCAGGCGGCAGGCGATGTTCGTGTAGTAGATTTTAAGCGTGTCCTCGTCCTCGAGCTTCTCCAGACAACACCGCCCACATCCATCGCAAAGCGATTCCCACTCGGCCTCCGTCATTTCCTCGAGGGCTTTGGTGCGCCAGAACGGTTTGCTCATGCGACGGGGCCGAGTTTACGCACGGATTGCAGGAGATCTTTTGCCACCTGAAGAAGCTCTTTCAAAAAGCGTTCATCCACTTCGAACGCACCTTCATATTCAGCAAGATTTCTCCGTCTATGGCATTCGCCGAGAATGCGTACGGTTTCCGGCCTTACGCCGAGCGTATGGCTCAGCGCCAGAAACACGGCATAGCGCTTGTTATCCGGGCGAAAGCCGTGCCAGCGCAGCGCGGCAAGGCTAAAGGCGTGCGCGGCATCGTAGGCACGCTGGAAACGTCCCTCATCCGATAGTCCCGCAACTTGCGCATCGTTGAGCGCCGAAATACCCGCCGCAACAAGACCGTCGAACTCGCGTTGTTCACCCGGCTCGCGCTTCAACACGCCAGAGCGAGAGAGATTCTGCAGTTCACCCGGCGCCATGTTTCGTTCCGAATACGATAAGCTTCGGCTGCTGGACAACCTTACTTACAAACGAGCCTCGCTCGCCACGTTTTCGATTCCACTCCTCGGAAGTGAGGAGCGTGGGATTAATCGCACGGCGCAGGGCTTTTTCTGCTTTCTGCGCCACTTTGAAAACATCGCTATAGGCAAGCTTATCGCTGACGATCATAAGATCGACGTCACTGGCAACCGTATCCTGTCCCTTGGCGACAGAGCCATATACAAACGCCAAGTCGATTTCGGATTCGAGCGATTTCAACGCGAGGCGAATGGGCTCCATCAGTCCGACAGTTTTGATCACGATCCCGCGCAATTCGTCAAAAATCGGCGACGCCCTGTTCGCCTGATAATACTTTCCGGTTACAGAAATTATTCCCGCGGTCCTCAGTCTTTCCAGTTCACGGGCAACCGCACCGTTACCCGACTGCGCTAGTTTGATGATTTCTGAGATCAGAAACTTCCGATCTGGCGCACCGAACAGAACGCCGAGCACACGAAGCCGAACGCGCGGAAACAGCGCCAGTCCGAGACCTTCTGACATTCGTCGATTTCCCATTTTGGGGATATTATTCCCCATTTTGGGGATTTGCAAGGGTTCGGCTTATGGCCGGCCTCCGGTAGCACGCAGATCCCGCTCCGCCAGCCGCTCGATCCAGCCCCGCAGGCCGAGCTGATCGCCGAAGAAATAGAACGCGATCGTCACGCAAAAGAGTACCGCGAACAAAAGCGCGACATAATCCATGCCGCGGCTCGCCTCCCGCATATCGGGATCCGGCAAGCGCGAAAGCGGCACCACCTCGCTGTAAAGCCGCGCGACCATGACGAGATAAAACGGCCGCACCACGACGGCGGTGATACCGACCGCGACAAAGATCGGGGCCGCCATGAGCAAATAGAAACTATAGACCCCGTTCGCGGCGCCGATGGAATTGCCCCATCGCATCGCGAAGGCAAGGCCGCCGAGATAGGCGAGCACGCCGATCACCCAGCAGATCAGGCTGTAGCCCATGCGGATGCCGATGGCGCGGCCGGGCTTTGCCGAAAGCAGCGCGACGGAGTCCTTCGCGGCATCGATGAACCCCCTGCCCGCGACCAGCGCCGGCACGACGCCGATCGTGCCGATCTTCCAGGCGTAGTAGATCAGTTCGTCGAGCGCGGTGCGTTTGCCGTTCCGCCGCGGCAGGCGGTCGAGAATGGCGTTCACGGTGATCCAGGCGTCGATCGTCGTGAAGATCCAGAGCTTCGGCAGATTGCGGAATGCAAGGTTGAGGCAGCGCGCGATCGTCGATGTCTCGCCTGCGCTGCGCAGGTAATGCACTGCCGTGATCGCCGCATTGAAAAGCGACAGCGGATAGCTCGCCACTGCGACCACGAGAAAGCTCCAGCCGAGCAGCACGAGATTGATCAGCGTGAACGTGATCTTGCTGTCCTTCTTGCGCGCCTCCTCCCACACGCTGTCGGGAATCCAGTCGAGGACCTGCGTCCAGACGAGATAAGCCGCCGCAATCACCAGCCATTGCAGCATGGCGAAGAAGACGATCTCTTTTTCCTGCAGCACCAGCCGGAACGAGTGGCCGAGTTCACCCGTGAAGGTGGCAAGGTTCCTGGACGAAACGATCTCGGGCTTTCCGCCGCTTCTCTCGAAAATCTCCTTGGCCTCGTCACGGGCGAGATTCAGGGCGGCGCGTTCGGCGGCGAAGGGCATGGAACCGTTCAAGCGCGATTCCACCCCGGAGTAAAAGAGCCAAGCGCCTGAAAAACCTGAACTCCCGGTATTAACCGCCGCGCAGATCGTGCCTTCGTCGATCTCTTGTGCGCTGCTATAACGGCGCCAATCACAGGTTCCAGAGTCGTCCCTTGTCAGAATCCTCCGCCCCGCCCCCCTCGGGCCGCGATCCCAGAAAACCGGCGCCCCCGCGGGCCGGGCTCGGGCCGGTGCGCCGCTTCCTGCTCGATCTCGATGCGCGGCTGAACGCATCGCTGTTCGCGTTCTGGATGGCGTTGCGCTCGCTGTGGGACGACTATTCAGCGTTCATGGACCGCTTCCATGTCTCGGGCTTCCGCCGCATCGCGGTCGAAGGGCTTTCGGAAGCGGCGACGCTCGGCACCTGCGGCTCGGTGCTGATGCTGGCGCTCGCCATCCCCGCCTTCAACGAAACCACCGACGAAGACTGGCTCAAGCGCAGCGAACTCGCGGTCACCTTCCTCGACCGCTACGGCAACCGGATCGGCGAACGCGGTATCCGCCACAACGACTCCGTGCCGCTCGAGGAAATGCCGGACCATCTCATCAAGGCGGTGCTCGCGACCGAGGATCGCCGCTTCTACGATCATTTCGGCATCGACCTTGCCGGCACGCTCCGCGCGCTGACCACCAACGTTCGCGCCGGCGGCGTGATTCAGGGCGGCTCCTCGATCACGCAGCAGCTCGCCAAGAACCTCTTTCTGTCGAACGAGCGCACCATCGAGCGCAAGGTGAAGGAAGCCTTCCTTGCGATCTGGCTTGAATCGCGGCTGAAGAAAAACGAAATCCTGAAGCTTTATCTCGACCGCGCCTATCTCGGCGGCGGCGCTTACGGCGTGGACGCGGCGGCGCAATACTATTTTGCGAAATCGGCGCGCGACGTAAACCTCGCGGAAGCCGCGATGCTTGCGGGGCTGTTCAAGGCGCCGACGCGCTATGCGCCTCACAACAATCTTCCCGCCGCGCGCGCGCGGGCCTCGATCGTGCTCGACAATCTGGTCGAAGCGAATTTCATGACCGAAGGCCAGGTGTTCGGCGCGCGGCGCAATCCGGCTCGCGCGGTGGACCGGCGCGAGGAGCAGACGCCGAATTACTATCTCGACTATGCGTTCCGCGAAGTGCAGCAGATTGCGGCGAAGCTGCCGCCTTCCGTGATCGAGCGCGTGTTCGTGGTGCGCACCGCTTTCGATCCGGCGATCCAGAAAACCGCCGACGACGCAATCGAATCCTCGCTGCGCCAGTTCGGCCGCGACTATAACGCCCATCAGGCGGCGATCGTGGTCATGGAAGTCAATGGCGCGCTGCGCGCCATGGTCGGCGGGCGCGACTACGGCGAGAGCCAGTTCAATCGCGCGACCGATGCGCTGCGACAGCCGGGATCGTCCTTCAAGCCGTTCGTCTATGCCACCGCCTTCATGAACGGCATGACGGGCAAGACGATGGTGCTCGACGGGCCGATCTGTCTCGGCAACTGGTGCCCGCAGAACTATTCGCGTTCCTACTTCGGCAACATGCCCATCTCCCAGGCGCTGACGCTGTCGCTGAACACGCCCGCGGTTCGGGTCGCGGGCATCGTCGGCCGCAACAAGATTGTCGATCTGGCCCGCAAGATGGGACTGACGACCGAGCTTCGCATCTCTGCGCCGCTGCCGCTCGGTGCAGCCGAAGTCACCGTCTTCGACATGACGCAGGCCTACGCAACCTTCGCCTCGAACGGCAAGCGCGTGCGCGGGCATGCCGCGCTCGAAATCCGCTCGCAGACCGGCGACCTGATCTGGCGAGACACCACGGATCTCGCGCGCGCAGCGCAGCTTCTTCCCGTGTCCGTCATCAACGAGATCAATCCGATCCTGGTCAATGTCGTCGAGAACGGCACCGCACGCCGCGCGATCCTGAACGGCATTATCTCCGGCGGAAAAACCGGCACCACGAATGCCTATCGCGATGCCTGGTTCATCGGCTTCACCGGCAACTTCGTGGCCGCGGTCTGGTACGGCAACGACGACTATCAGCCCTTGCGCCGCATGACCGGCGGCTCGCTTCCGGCGATGACCTGGCACCGGGTGATGGAAGTCGCCCATCAGGGCACGAAGCTGATCCCGATGCCGGGCGTCGAACGGCCCGCGCCGAAGCGAGATGCGCCGCAGGTTGCGCAGAACCAGCGGCCCTTGCCGATCAGCCGGCCCGCAGTCCTGCCGCCGCGCGCCATCGATCAACTGCTCAAGCTCGAGCGCGCATTCCGCGACGCTGCGGGCAACGCGTCGGTCACGCCGAATACCGGACAAACGGCTGCAAATTAGTACCGCCCCGCGAAAAGGCTGGAGTGGCGGGGCCCGGCGTGGCATTGGCTGCGTTCCAAGGCGTAATCGATTCCGGTTGGCAGAAGCTTGCGCGCACTTTCCTTCATTCTCGCTCTCCTGATCGGCTCGGCCAGCGGCCTCGGCCTTACCTGGCTCATGTCGGCGCGCGACAACGGGTTCAGCGCTTTCGATATCGGCGTGTGGCGCTCGTGGCCGCGAAGCGGCACCCAGGACGCCGATCCTTATGCCCGCGCGAGCTTCGCGCGCTCCGGCGAAATTCCGATCGGGCTTGCCGAAGGCGTCGCCTTCGTCGCAACCACGGACGACCGCGGCCGCGCGCTCGATGGCCACTGCATCACGCGCATACAGGGCAAGCTGCTCGCCGCCCGCTTCTGGACGCTGACGATCTATGACGGCCGCGGACGCCTGATCGAGAACCCGGCGGCGCGCTACGGTTTCACCAGTGCCGAAGTCGTCTATGACGCCGACGGCGGCATCAACATCCTGCTGTCGCCGCGCGTTCAGAGCGGCAACTGGATTCCCACCGGCGACAGCGACCGCATCATCGCAATTCTGCGCCTCTACGACATGCCGACCGGGGTCGCCCGCAGCGACGCGGCACAGATGCCGCGCGTCACGCAGGAGCAATGCCCATGAGGCGCGTTCTGCTTCCGCTCGTGGCTGGTATCGTGCTTGGCGGCATCGTGCACATTCTGTCGATCTTTGCGATGCCGGAGCTCGCACAGAACGACGCCTATACGCGGATCTCGCGGCTCGGAAAGACCAACGTCATCGTGCAGATACCCGAGCCGACGCCGTTCGACTCCATCGTTCCGCGGCTCGATCCGGCTTTCGTGTATGCAGCCTGTGTCTTTGATCTCTCGCGTGGCCCGCTTGCGCTGAGCGTACCCGCCACGCCGGACATGACCTCGCTCGCCTTCTATACGCAACAGGGCCGCGTGTTCTATTAGCTGAACGATCGCGCCGCCGGGCGCGGCGCCATCGAACTGCAATTGATGACGTCCCAGCAGCGTGCCTTGCTGCCGGCCAATGCCGAAATCACCGCTGCCGACCGGCTGATCATCGAAGCACCGGCCGCGCAGGGACTGATTTTCATTCGCGCTTTCGTGCGGGAGGAAGGTGCACGCCAGTTGCTCCGGGCGCGGCTGGCGGACGCCAAATGCGGAGCGCCGGCGGCGCGCTAGTCCTTGAAGTATTGCGGACCGTCGGCGGTTTGCACAGGCGGCGCGCTCAAAACGGGAATTCGCGCGAGCCGTTCTTCATACATTCGCAGCGCGCGTTCCGCTTCGACCGCAGCGGGCGCAGGCGTTTTTATGAACAGACGCTCGAGGGCAAAGCGATAACCCCGGACGCGCTCGCCAAGACGGCGGAACACCCAGCCGATCAGCATCCGGTTCTCGGCGATCCGCGCCATGGCCATTTCGCGCTCATAAGCCGACAGCGCGACAAAGCCGCTCAGGCTGCGTTCGCGTGCGGCATCCATATCCATTACGCGCTTGGCGACATTGAAGAACGGAGTCACGCGAACGCTGTCGGCGCGAATATCGTCGATCAGCCGTGAATAACGCGCGGTTGCGGAGCGATACGGCACGTCCAGCAGCGAGCTTGCGTATTTCTCGATCTCGAACGGCGGCTGGTTGTTCGGCAGTACCCTCGACTGACGCAGATCAGTGACGGTCACGAGCCATTTCTGCCTTGTCACCGGCGGCGCAATGATCGCGTAAGCCAGATCGCGCAAGGTGCGCTCGTCATCGGTCAGCGGGGCGTCGGAAACCGGCTCGCCGCGGCGCTGCGCGGCATAGGCACCGACTACCGGCAGCAAGGAGTCATGAAAATAGGAACGGTTCGGCCGATCGAAGTCGCCTACCCGCGCGCAGCCACCCACCAGCGCTGCCGAGAGGAGCGCGACAGTCAATCCTATCGGGGGCTTTCGCAGCACTTCACGCCGGGCGCTTGTCGCTGCGGCGAGACCGGGTGCCGCTGCGGGCGCGCGGCTTTGACTGCGTTTTCTTGTTGCTGTCGTTTGCACGTTCAATCCGGATCACCGGAAGAACAAGGATCGACGCACCATCACCTTCATTTGCGACCGGCGGCACCGCCCGCGCACGCTCCAGCGGAAATCTGACCAACAACCCCATCACGGCCTCCTTGGGCCCATGCAACCACGAATGGCTTGGCTCAAGTAACAAACGGTTAGGGTTAACAGCGTGTTAACGGCGAGCTTCGCAAGAAGCGGAATCAAGCCGGCGCGAGATTGAGAAAGTTCCGGCCCGCGCGATCTTCCACTTCCACGAGCCACAGATCCGGATCGAATTTCTGTTCGCGCGAAATTCGCTGTTCGACGTCGGCTTCCGGCACGAAGTCCTGCGTAAAAAACGGCGCGAACAAATGATCGGCCGGCCGGGCGTCGTCAAAGGCGGTCTGCGGTGCAGGGCCGAACAGCGCCGCACTGCCGTCGAGACGGGCGACCTTGACGAAGATCGCGCCCGCCTCCTCCGCGCCGCGCCGGCGCACGACGGCATAGCTGCCCTCGTGATTGCAGCGCCGGACATAAGCCGCGACCCAGATGGCACTCTTCAGACGCACGCGCGCATTCCTACCCCGGAACCCAATCGAACAGATCGCGGGAAGGAGTATTGGGAAATGGCCGCGCTGGCCAGTGTCAGTCGATGGGTGAGCCGTTTACCGCGGCGACTTTCGTGAACAGGTTCTCGGACATCAGTCCCGTCACCGGCATCCGCCAGTCGCGCTCGAAGCGCTCGATTGCGTCCTTGGTGTCGGGGCTGAAGGTGCCGCTCAGGCGGATCGGGCCGTAGCCGAGCCGCGCCAGCGCCCGCTGGAGCGACAATACGCGGAGCGATTTGCCCTCGTTCTCCGCAGGCGTCGTGATCGACCCGGTGACGTCGCTTTTGACCGGCGTCTTGCGGATCATGTTCAGGAGTGCGTCGTTCGGCTCGAGCGTGTTCTGGCCGCCCTTGTCTTTCTGAAAGTCGCGGATGGCCTGTTCGGTACGGGGGCCCGGCACGCCGTCCACCGCGCCGTTGTAGAAGCCGCGCACCGAAAGCTCGCGCTGAATGTTCTGGATCAGGTCGTTCATGCTGCGGGCGGGCGCGTCCGCCGGACGCCGCTGCGGGTTCGGCGCCGCCGGATCGTTGTCGCGCGAGATCAGGCTTTCGAGCGTCGTCGGCTCGGCCGGCTGCTGAAACGCAACCGCATTGACGACCACGGCCAGCGACGCGGCGGTCGCGATCGCGAGCGCAATGGTGTCGGAGACGCGGCGCGGAAGCAGTATGCCCAACGCACGGCGAAGCAAGGAGCGGCGCTTCGGCGTATCCTCGAAATCGTCCTCGTAATCGTCGCGTGCGCGACGTGCAGAACTGCGTTTAGGCACTTTTTCTTACCTTCATTTCATCGCGCGTGAGCGGCGCATTGCGCTGTGGAAATTTCATGATCTGGTTGCCGGCCGCCGCACGCATGCCGGGCTGGCAATCGAGCGGCAGGCGCACCGAAACCTTGGTGCCCTTGCGCAGACGGCTTTCGATCTCGACCGTGCCGCCGTGCAGCTTGACCAGGCCCATCACGACCGACAGGCCAAGGCCGGTGCCTTCGTACATGCGGTCGTAGGACGAGCGTCCCTGGAAGAACGGATCGCCGAGCCGGGCGAGATCGGCTTCCGGAATACCTACGCCGGTATCGGAAACGGCGAGTTCGATTCCGTTGGCCACAGCGCGCACGGCGATATCGACCTTGCCGCCGGATTCGGTGAACTTGATCGCGTTGGAAACCAGGTTGATGACGACCTGGCGGAACGCCCGCGGATCGGCGTTGATTTCGGGCAGCGCATCGCCAATCTCGGCGAACAGCTGGATGCCGGCCTGCTCCGCGCGCAGCGACATCATCTTCCTGCAATTCTCGATCAGCGGACGGATGGCAAAAGGCTCGGTGACGATCTCGAAATGCCCGGCTTCGATGCGCGACATGTCGAGAATGCCATTCACGACCGCGAGCAGATGCTCGCCTGAATCGCGGATCAAACGAGCATAATCCTGACGCCGGGCCAGATCGAGCTTCATTTCGTCTTCGCGCGTGAGCATCTCGGAGAAGCCGATGATGGCGTTGAGCGGCGTGCGAAGTTCGTGGCTGACGGTTGCGAGAAACTTGCTCTTCGCGTCGTTCGCGCGTTCGGCCTCGGTCCGTGCATTCTCGAGCGCGAGCGCGTCGGCCTTGCGCGCGGTGATATCGCGAAATACCGAAACCACCTGCCTCGCGGCATCGCTGCCGCGGCTCTCGTTACCCGCGTCAATTCCGTGGCTGCGCATTTCGACCCAGATGAACTCCGGTGCGGCGCGATGCTCGCCGTCGAAGCGCTCGCGCTGCAGACGAAACTCGAGCGAAACCGGAGCATTGCCGCGGGAGGCATCGGAGATCGCGGTCAGGAAGGCCGGCCGATCGGCGAGATGGACGCGGTCGGAAAGCCGGTGGCCGAGAAGCTCGCTTGCCGGAATGCCAGTCAGTTGCTCGGCTGCCGGCGACAGGAAGGTGACGGCGCCATCGCGGCCGTGACGGGCGATGACATCCGACATGTTCTGCGCGAGCAGCCGGTAGCGGGCTTCGCTGGCAAGCTTGGCGAGGTGGCCTTCGCGGACAAAGGTGCTGTTTGCGAAAGCGATGCCGCCGGCATAGAGCGCGGCAGAAGCGATGCCGGCCGCTGCGATCCAGTCATGGCCGAAAACCGGCTGCGCCGCTACCGGCACCAGCAGCCATAGCGCCGCGGCCGTCGCCAGAGAAACTGCGATCGTTCCGGCGATCAGCCTGCGCGATGCCGAAAGCGAAGCCTCGAGTGCGATCACCACGATCCAGGGTGCCGCGAACGAAAGGATGCCGCCGGTCACGGCGCCGATCAGCCCGATGAGCACCGCCAGCGCACAGGCAGAGAGCAGTTGCGCGCGCTCATACTGGCCGGACTTGGAAAGATACATTGCGAGCAGCAGCGGAGTCAGCATCCAGCAGAGCACTGCGATCTCCACCGGACCGGGCTCACCACGCCACACGAGATAGAGCGGAAGCACGGCAAGTGCCGTTACCCCGACCAGAAGCCGGGTCGCAAAGAAGGCGCGATGCCGCGCGGCGACCAGAGAGTCCTGCCGCGCGTCAGGATGGATCAGCGCATCGAGATAAGCCCGCATCGGAGCCGTCATGGAACTACGCAACTCTACTTTCGCGGCGTTCGAGCTCTTTGCCCTGCGCCGTTTCCTCGCCTGTTCCCGGCACAGTAGGAGTCTGCACTTAAGCGACCCTAAATTTGCGGGGGCATCCGGCCGGCTGGCGCCCACGAAATGCGTGGTTTTGCGCGGCTTTGGCAGGGTTCGGACAGCATGGTGAACGATCGGTTTCCGCCTTGCGGCTCCCGTTCCTGTCTTATCCGTCGAGAGCCGGAAAAAGTTTCGAAACCATTTCCGAAATTTCCGCGATTCGATGCGAATGCAGATCGAAAGCCGAACGCTTCCTTGAAGGCTTCCGCGCTAGGGTCCGCAGTGACGCGGCAGATAAGCCGCGCGGGGACTAAGGGCGTCATGTTCTTTCTGTTGCGGGTAGCGTTCTGGCTTTCGATCGTCGTCGTGCTGTTGCCGACGGGACCGAAGACGGATTCGACGGCACCCGACATCAGCACCTTCGAAGCGATCGGCGCGGCGCAGGCTGCGATCAAGGACGCGCGCGGCTTCTGCAGCCGCGAACCGGAAGCCTGCGCGATCGGCTCGCAGGCGCTCCAGGTGTTCGGGCAGAAAGCGCAGAACGGCGCACGCATGCTCTATGAGATGCTTTCGTCGAACTCCGCCGAAACGATCTCGAAGCAGGACGGGCCGACCGGTTCGACGCCGCGGCCCGGGCGCGACACGCTGACGGCCGACGATCGCGATCTGCCCTGGCTTGCGCCACAACAGACAGCACAGCCCAAGCAGCCGCCGCGCCGCGCAAGCTGATTTTCATTCGAAATTGTGCGTTTCGGGCGGTCCGCCTATATAGCGGCCATGAACGAACGCATTGAAAAAATCATCGACGATTTCGAGCTGCTCGATAACTGGGACGACCGTTATCGCTATGTGATCGAACTAGGCCGCAAGCTCCCGGAACTTCCGGCCGAAGACCACGTCGAACAGAACAAGGTGCAGGGCTGCGCGAGCCAGGTCTGGCTCACCAGCGAAAAGGAGCCCGGCGGCGTCCTGACCTTTCAAGGTGACAGCGACGCCCATATTGTCAAGGGACTGATCGCGATCCTGTTTGCGCTGTATTCCGGGGAACCCGCGCGGAAAATCCTCGATACCGATGCCAATGCGGTCTTCAACCAGCTCGGGCTCGGCGAACACCTAACGCCGCAACGCTCGAACGGATTTCGCTCCATGGTCGAGCGTATAAAGCGGGACGCGCAAGCCGGGCTCGCCTCCTAGCCGCCATAGACATCCATGGTCGGCCGCGCATCTTCGGCCTGCCAGGCGCGCAACGAGCCGCGACTTTTTCCGCGGATCTCGATAGCAATGCCGTAATGGCGCGCGAGACGATCCAGCGCGAGCCCGAGCACGACTTTCGAGGTGCGACGCGGCCAGCCGCGCTCCTGCTCGACCACCTCCAGTCCTTTCAGGAAACAGCAGACGTCGAGCAGAAGGCCGGAGAATTCCGGTCCGGCGGCATCCAGTGCGCGATTCAGGCGCTGCTTCGCGGCGATCACAAGGTCGGAGTAGTGCATGCCATTGTCGCCGCCGCGGCGGTCGCGGGAAACCGGGGCAGTCAGGTTTGCGCCGACACGCGGCGTCATCGCGGCGCGCGTGAAATCCGCGCGCAACCGTTCGCCAGCCGCAAACTGCGCGGCATCGATCATTGGATTGCCGCTTGAATCCTTTCGCCGCGCGAGCCATGCAAGCGGGCTCTCGCATTCGTTCACGAGAAGTGCATCGGGCGCGAGACGCGCACTCGCCCCGCTCGCGCGAACGACGCCGTGCTGCACCGATCGAGCATTGCGGATTTTTTCCGCGCGAGACTTTTTCATTGCACGTCTCCCGAGATCGCGCGCAGCAAGTCTTCAAGCTCGCTCAGTTCCGCATCGAAGGCGCCATCGTCGCGGCGATCTTCGACCAGCCGGCAGGCATAGGCGGCGGTGGTGCGGTCGCGGCCGAAGAAATCCGCGACCATCACAAGCGGCAAGCCGGCGGTCGTATGCGCGAGATAAATCCCGACCTGACGCGCGGTCGTTGCCCGCCGCGGCAAACGCCGCACGGAGGTGAGTTCGCTTGCGGCGACGCCATATGCCAAAGCGGCGAGACGCGCAGCGAATGCGCAAAGCGAGGCCGGCTGCAGCCCGCCGCCGGTGCGGCGCGGATGCGCTTCCGCGAAGCCATAAAGGCCAGCCACAATCTGATGCATTTTTTCACCGCTCCCGTTCTAGGAATATATACTTACCCTAGCGGATGCGGCGGAAATGGGGAAACAGCATCGGCGCCGGCAATTTTCTCCGGCCCGGATTTTACAGTCTGCGTAGTGACTTAGCCACAGCGCAGGCCGTCCTGTGGATAGGAATTTATCCCCGCATGCCGGGGCATGGACGAACAATCGCGGTTCCCAAGAAAGGACCCCGTTCATGCCCATTCGCAAAAAACCCGTTATCCTGCGCGGCCCCGATCATGCCGCGATCCGCGCCTATCGCGCGGAAAACAGAAGCGACGTTCTTTCCCGCGAGATCGCCTTTCTCGGCGCAAACCTGCCGGATCAGGACCTGCGGCTCCGGCGCGCGCTGCGCGCCGAGCGGCAAGCCTCGGCCGGCGGCAGGAACTACGATCTGGCAAGGCATTTCGCCCTCGCGCGCTTGTGTAGCGGCGGCGGCTTGCAGTCGTTTCGCGCGAGGCCTACCTCTGGCAAGGAAAAACACCCCCGGAGCCTTCCCATGACTGCAACGAACCGCCCGAAGGTCGTGAAATCCGACGCCGAATGGCAAGCCGAGCTTACGCCCGAACAGTATTACATCACCCGCAAGCACGGCACCGAACCCGCATGGACCGGGCCTTATCTCAACGAAAAGAGCAAAGGCGTTTACAACTGCGTTTCGTGCGGCGCGCCGCTGTTTGCATCCGATGCCAAGTATGATTCCGGCTCCGGTTGGCCGAGCTTCTATCAGCCGATCGAAAAGGCCGCCGTCTCGGAGTACCAGGATAATTCATACCTGATGCGACGCACCGAAATCCGCTGCGCCTCTTGCGAGGCCCATCTTGGCCACGTATTCCCGGACGGACCCAACCCGACCGGATTGCGCTATTGCATGAACGGTCACGCATTGAAATTGCAGAAGACCGATGACAAGAGCGAAACCTGACGCAGGCTGGAACCTCAACGCGCTCGGCGCGACCCCTTCGGCCAACAAAATCCCGTCCCCGCAGATCGTCCACGGCATCCCGCTCGTGGACGATTATGCCTGGCTGCGCGATCCGAAATGGCAGGAAGTATTTCGCGATACCTCGGTCCTGCAACCGGAGATCCGCAGCTATCTCGAAGCGGAGAACGCTTATACCAAGCGCGCCTTCGCGCCCTACGAGCCGCTCAAGAAAAAACTGATCGCCGAAATGCGCGGGCGCATCAAGGAAGACGATTCCTCGGTGCCGACACGCGACGGCCCTTATGAGTATTTCTCGCGATATCGCGACGGCGGACAGCATCCGTTGATATGCCGGAAACCTTCCGGCGGTGGCGCGGAAGAAGTCATGCTGGACGGCGATGCGCTCGCAGAAGGAAAATCCTACTTCTCGCTCGGCGGCGCATCGCATGCGCCCGACCACAAGCTGCTCGCATGGAGCAGCGACGACAAGGGCTCGGAGCTTTACACCGTTCGCGTACGCGAACTTGCCACCGGCAAGGATCGCGAGCATCTCGTTACCGACACCGGCGGCGGCCTCGTATGGCTCGATGATGCCAGCGGCTTTTATTATGTGAAACTCGACGCGGAGCATCGCCCTTCGCGCGTTTATCTGCACCGGCTGGGCACGGCCGCAACCCAGGACGAACTGGTCTACGAGGAAGCCGACAAGGGCTTCTTCGTCAGCATCGGAAAGTTGCAGGCCGACCGTTTCGCGGTGATTTCGACCGGCGATCACGATACGTCCGAAGTTCACCTGCTTGACCTGAAGGACCCGGCCGCCAAGCCGCGGCTTATCGAGAAGCGCACGGCCGGCCTTCGCTACGAGGTGGAACACCACCCCTCGTTCAACGGCGAGGAAGTCCTCGTTATCCTGACGAATGCGGATGGCGCGGAAGACTTCAAGATCGCGACCGCGCCGCTCGCCAATCCGAGCCGTGCAAACTGGCGCGACCTCATCGCGCATAATTCCGGGACGCTGATCCTCGATTGCTCGATCTTCCGCGACTGGATGACCCGGCTTGAGCGCCATGAAGGCTTGCCGCGCATCATCGTGCGCGAGATCGCAACCGGGGCGGAACATTCCATCGCGTTTGAGGAAGAAGCCTATTCGCTGGGCTCGTCCACCGGCTACGAATTCGTCACCGACAATCTGCGCTTCGTCTATTCCTCGATGACGACGCCGGCGGAAGTCTGGGACTACGACATGCGCAAGCGCACGAGAGAAATGCGCAAGCGCCAGGAAGTACCTTCGGGCCACAATCCGGCGGACTACGTCACACGGCGTATCTTCGCCAAGGCGAAGGACGGCGCCATCATCCCGATCTCGCTGATCCATCACGTTTCGACGAAGATCGACGGCGAGGCACCCTGCCTGCTTTACGGCTACGGCTCCTACGGCATTTCGATGCCCGCGAGTTTCTCGACCAGCCGTCTCTCGCTGGTCGACCGCGGATTTGTTTATGCCATCGCGCATATCCGCGGCGGCACCGACAAAGGCTGGCGCTGGTATCTCGACGGCAAGATGGAGAAGAAGGAAAACACCTTCACCGACTTCATCGCCTGCGGCGATCATCTCGTCACGGAGAAGTTTGCGAGTGCGAACCGCATCGTCGCGCATGGCGGCTCGGCGGGTGGCTTGCTCATGGGCGCGGTCGCGAACCTGCGGCCAGATCTGTTTGCGGGCATCATCGCGGAAGTGCCGTTCGTCGATGTCATCAACACGATGCTCGACGGCACGCTCCCGCTGACCCCGCCGGAATGGCCCGAATGGGGCAACCCCGCGACCGATAAGGCCGTGCTCGAACGCATGCTGCGCTACTCGCCCTATGACAACGTAGCGGCCAAGGACTATCCAGCCATGCTGGTGCTTGCGGGCCTGACCGATCCGCGCGTCACCTATTGGGAGCCGGCGAAGTGGGTCGCGAAACTCCGTGCGCTCAATACCGGAAAACAGCCGATTTTCCTGAAGACCAACATGGACGCCGGACACGGCGGCGCCGCGGGGCGTTTCGACCGGCTTGATGAAGTCGCCATCGCCTATGTGTTTGCCATCGTGACTGCTGGCGCCGCAGCGCAAGCATGAAGCAGCACGAACGGCTCGACCTTTTCGCAACCCTTGCCATGGTTGCGCTCACGGCATCGTGGGGCTTCCAGCAGGTTGCGATCAAGGTCACCAACGAGGCCGTCTCGCCGGCGTTCCAGAGCGGGCTGCGCTGCGCCGGCGCCTTTCTTCTTCTCCTGTTGTGGTGCTACGCGCGCGGCATCAAGTTGCTGGAGCGCGACGGTACGCTGGTTCCGGGATTACTTGTCGGCTTCCTGTTCGCGAGCGAGTTTGCGTTCATCTATTGGGCGCTGGTCTATACCGATGTCGCGCGCAGCATCCTGTTTCTCTATGCCTCGCCCTTTTTCGTCGCGATCGGCGCGCATTTTCTGCTGCCGAACGAGCGCATGGGGATCGCGCAGATCACCGGATTGCTCTGCGCATTCGGCGGGCTGGTGCTCGCGCTGCGCGACAGCCTTTCCTTGCCTTCCGCCACCGCGCTGATCGGCGACACGATGATGCTTGTGGCCGCCGTGCTGTGGGCGGTCACGACACTCATCATCAAGAAGACCAGCCTTGCGAAAATTCACCCGGCGAAAACGCTCGCTTATCAACTCGGCATGACCGCATTGTTCATGCCGGGGGCCCTGCTGCTCGGTGAAAGCGGCATCACGCGGTTCGATGGACTGGTGGCCGCTTCACTCGCCTACCAGATCGTGATCGTCGCGTTTCTTTCCTATCTCGCATGGTTCGCACTGGTGCGAACCTACCCCGCGTCCACGCTTTCGGTATTCACGTTTCTCTCGCCGCTGTTTGCGATGCTGTCCGGCGCCTATTTCCTGAACGAGCGGGTAAGCCCGCTGCTCTGGATCGCACTGGCGCTGGTCGCATGCGGAATCTGGCTCGTGAACCGGCCGCGGACGAAGGCGAGTTCAGCCTAACGCTGCATCGCGTTCGGCTCGCCGTCCTCGTCGGCGCCCGCGCGCTGCACATGCGCCTGCAATTCGGCAAGCGACGCGAAGCGGACGAGCCCGGCCGGAAGTTCGGCCTCGATCGAGCCGTCCGAATAAAGCGTATAGGCCATGCCGGCGATGATGCCGGAACGCACCACTGAAACCTCCACGGGCTCCGGCGGCTCGGGCTGCACCGGGGGTGCGGCGGGAGCCACTCGGCGGCGCAGATCGGGCGCGGGCTGCGGAGCGGAGGGTTCGCGACGCGGCGCTACAGGCGTGGGCGTGGCGCGTGTCGGGCGGTTGGACAGCGGAATGACGGCCGTGGGTTGTGTACCACGGTCACCAGTTTCCGATTGCGCGCGCATCCAGCGCGGCTCGCTGCGCCGCGGCTGGAAATCGTCGGCCATGTCTTCCTGCCGATCTTCCGGATCGGGCATCGGCTCGGGGCGGCGCAGTTCCGGACGCGGCGCGCTGCGCGCAGGCGACGGCGAGACGCGCGGGGCACGCGCAGCCGGTTGTGGCTGCTGCGACGGCAGAGGCTCGTGTGCCACGGGCGCAGGCCGCGCGGCGCGAGGTTCCCGCGTCGGGCGCGGGGTCTCGATTTCCTCCTGTTCGATCGCAGGCGCACTGGGAACCGCCGCGCTGCGCGCGGGTGCAGCGGCGCGCGGAAGCGGACGCGGCGTTTCGGCTGCGAGTTCGTCGTTCAGGGAATTCTTCGGCGCGGCGAGGTCGTAGACAGCGTCTTCGAGACGGTCGCCCATCTCCCGCAGCGCGCGCAGGACCTGCCCGAGCGCTGCCACGACCAGCCCGCCGGCAAAAATACTGGCGCCGGCCTGCAGCAGGTCGCTGCCCAGTCCGAGGCCCGCGGAACGGTCCGGCAACCCGGCAAATGCAATGAGAAGGCCCAGTACCGACATAACGATACCGCCCAGTGTCAGGGTCATGGGCATGCCTGAAAAACTCCTTTAGCCGAAACAGCTTGCAAGACGCATGGCAACCAGATGTAGCTGCAAGGCGTTAATTCATCCTACCAAAACACGGCTTTTCGGCGAAAACCGGGGAGCGCATTCTTTTGGGCCCGGCGAGGTTGTCCCGCCTCCCGCTCCCCGGCTATCTAGACTGCGAAACAAAGGAGAATTCGGATGACCTTCAAACTTCCCGACCTACCCTACGCCCATGATGCGCTGGCTCCCTACATGTCGAAGGAGACCCTCGAATACCACCACGACAAGCATCATCTGGCTTACGTCAACAACGGCAACAATGCGCTGAAGGGCTCGGATCTGGAAGGCAAGAGCCTCGAGGAGATCGTGAAGGGGTCGTTCGGCAAGAACCCGGCGATCTTCAACAATGCCGGCCAGCACTACAATCACCTTCACTTCTGGAAGTGGATGAAGCCGAACGGCGGCGGCAAGATTCCGGGCGAGCTCGAGAAGAAGATCATCGCGGACCTCGGCTCGGTCGATAAGATGAAGGAAGATTTCATCGCGGCGGGCGTCGGCCAGTTCGGTTCCGGCTGGTCCTGGCTTGCCGTCAAGGACGGCAAGATCGTCGTGACCAAAACGCCGAACGGCGAAAGCCCGCTGGTCCATGGCGGCAAGCCGATCCTGGGCTGCGATGTCTGGGAGCACTCGTATTACATCGATTACCGCAACCGCCGGCCCGACTACCTCAAGGCGTTCGTCGAAAACCTTGTGAACTGGGACTATGTGGCGGAGATGTATGCCGACGCCATGAAGGGCGCCTGACCGGCACCCTCCCCGACGGCCCGCGCCCCCGTTTGATCGGGGTCGCGGATTACATCAAAAATTCATCTGCATTCGCTAAGGCTTGCCGTGCTGCACCGCACGGCAAGCCTCTTGCTTTCGTGCATGCAATTTGCACGAATCCTGCCTTAATCGCCTACTACCTAGGCGACGGACGCGTAGCCGGCCGTCCGTACCGAAACAGGTTCCGCCCCGGCGCGAACCGGACGACCAAATTTTCCAGCCATGCGTTTCGCTACCATGAACCAGCGGGGGAATTCCGCGCCGGCCGACTTCTTTGCGCTCGTCACGCTAACCGTGCTTGCCGTCGTGGCCGGCCTTACGTTCCGGGATTACGGACTGGGCTGGGACGACTACGCGCATTCGCACTACGGCGAACTGCTCTACGCCTATTACGCATCGGGCCTGACCGACACGCGGGCATTCTCGTTCTCGAACCTGTTCTATTACGGCGGCGGCTTCGATATCGCCGCATCCGTTCTTGATCGCCTTGCACCGACCGATCTTTTCGAATCCCGTCGTCTGATGGGAGCGATCGTCGGCATGCTCGGCCTGATCGTCACCTGGCGGCTCGCCCGGCGCATCGGCGGACCGGTCGCGGGTGCGGCGGCCCTCGTGCTGCTCGCCATCACACCGATCTATTACGGGCATATGTTCATCAACGCGAAGGACATTCCCTTCGCGGTCGCGATGATTTTCCTGCTCTACACTTTCGTGCGCGCCTTCGAGGAATATCCGCGGCCGACGCCGATGACGATCGTCCTGTTCGGGCTCGCGCTCGGCCTCCTGATCGGCACGCGCGTGATCGGCGGCATCGCGATCCTGTTCGCGGGCACCGGCCTCCTCGTTTACATGCTTGCGGAAGTGAGAACGCTTGGCTGGCGCACGGCCTTGTGGCGATCCGCAACGCTGATCGGCCGTCTCGCGCTGGCGCTTCCGCTCGCTTATGTCGTCATGGCGCTGGTCTGGCCCTATGCGGTGCAATCGCCGCTGAATCCCTTCAAGGCGATCGGCTATTTCTCCAATTTCTGGGAGAAGCCCTGGCGCGAACTCTATGACGGCATGACGATTTTGATTCCGAACATGCCGCGCAGCTACCTGCCGACACTCTGCCTGCTGAAAATTCCGGAAATCGTAGGCGGGCTTGCCATCGCGTCGATCGCAGGATCCATCGTGATGATCCTCCGCGGATCGGGCACGCCGGCGAAGCGGGCATCCCTCGCGCTGCTTGTCGCTGCCGCGCTGATCCCGATCATTCTGACCGTTGTTACCCGTCCGGTGCTTTACAACGGCATGCGTCACTTCCTGTTCGTCGTGCCGCCGATGGCGGTGCTTGCCGGCGTTGCCGTTGGCTACATTCTGGAACAATTGCGCAGCTATCGCCGCGCGGCGGCGGTCGCAGGCGCGGCCGCGCTGGCAATCGCCGTAAGCCTTCCGGTGATCGATATGGTCCGGATTCACCCGTACCAGTATGCACTGTTCAATCATGCGGCCGGCGGTGTCCGCGTTGCCGCCGACCGTTACATGCTCGACTACTGGGCCCTGGGTTTCAAGGAAGCGTCGGAAACGCTGCTCGAGAAAATCAAGGAGCAGAAGCTCGTCAAGCCACAGAACCGAAAATGGAAAGTAGCCGTCTGCGGGCCGGCCGCGGTCGTCGAACTCGAGCTCGGCAAGGATTTCGAGGCGACCAACGATGCCAAGGGCGCCGACTTCGCGGTGTCACTCGGGACCTTCTACTGCGCCGAACTGTTCGCGCCGATCGTCAATGAGGTGCGTCGGGACGGCGTTGTTTTCGCGCGGGTCTATGACATCCGCAGGCTGAGCTTCGATACCACTTACATCCCTGCGCCCGCGGAACGCCCCGCGCCGCAAGCGAACTCCGAGATTCATACATTCTGGCAGTAGGCCAGCGACCAGTCAGGATCGCAGCGCGTCGAGAATGCGCGCCCAGCTTCGCGCGCCTTTATGAAAGGACGAGAGATTGTATTTCTCGTTCGGCGAATGAATACGGTCGTCATCGACGCCGAAACCGATCAGTAGCGAATCCATTCCCAGATCGCGCTTGAAGTTTCCGACGATCGGAATCGAACCGCCCGACCCTTTCAGGACCGCCGGCGTGCCCCATTCGGCGGCAAGCGCCTCGCGCGCCTTTTTCAGATAAGGCGAGTCCAGCGGCAGTTGCAACGCGGGGCTCGCGCCATGCGACAGAAACTCGGCCTTGCAGTCGGGCGGAAGCTGCTTCAGCACGAATTCGCGGAACGCGTTGCGGATCGCTTCGGGATCCTGCCGTCCCACGAGACGAAAGGAAAACTTCGCCGAGGCCTGCGCGGGGATCACCGTCTTCGATCCGGTTCCGGTATAGCCGCCGATGATGCCGTTCACGTCGCAAGTCGGCCGCGACCACAGCTGTTCCAGAACATGGCGGCCGCGCTCACCCGCGGGCTTGCCGAGTCCGATCTCGCCAAGAAACTTCGCTTCGTCGAAATCCAGCGCCTGCCACTGTGCCTTGATCTCGGCATCGAGTTCGCCTGCGCCCTCGTAGAAATCCGGGATCTGAATGCGGCCCTCGGCGTCATGGATCGACGCGATGATCTGCCCGAGTACCCGGATCGGATTGATTGCGGCCCCGCCGAACAACCCGGAATGGAGATCGCGGTCGGCCGCGCGGATGACGACCTCCTCGAGCATCAGACCGCGCAGCATCGTCGTGATTGCAGGCGTCGTGTCGTTCCACATGTCGGTATCGCAGACGAGCGCAACGTCGGCTTTCAATTCGTTGCGGTTTGCTTCCAGAAACGGCGCGAGCGACGGGCTTCCGGTTTCCTCTTCACCTTCGAGCAGGATCGAGACGCGCAACGGCGGCTTGCCTTCCGCCTCGACAAACGCGCGAAGCGCCTCGACGAAAGTCATCAATTGTCCCTTGTCGTCGGCCGAGCCGCGGCCCACGATCGCATCGCGACCGGCAACGATCTTCCTCTGCGGATCAAAGGCGGGCGTATCCCAGAGCGCGACCGGGTCCGCCGGCTGCACGTCATAGTGCCCGTAAAACAGCACATGCGGGCCCGCATCGGGCGCCTTGCTATGGGCCACGACCATCGGATGGCCCTTGGTTTCGCGCACCGCGGCATCGAGCCCGAGTTGCCCGAGTTCTGTCGCGAGCCACGCCGCGGCGTCGCGGCAGTTCTTCGCAAAAGCCGGATCGGTGGATACGCTTTCGATCCGCATCAGCGCGAACAGCCGCTCCAGGCTGCGGTCGAGGTTCTGGTCGATCGTGGAAAGTACGCGGTCGAGCGCCATGTCACGGAATCTCCATTTCGCGGCGACGCTAGCAACGCCGCCGCCGGGAGAAAACCGCCGCTACTGCGCGGACACCTTTGCACTCGGAGCAAGCGTAACCGGCTCGACTTCGACGAGCGGCAAGCTCGGCGCTGCTGCGGTCATTCGCTCGGCACGGCGCTTCGCCCGCCGGGCGTTCTGCAATAGATGTGCGATCCGCCGATACAGGAGACGCGGCGCCACCGGCGCGCCCAATGCGGCGGTATAACCCGCGCGGACAGCCTGCCTCCGCTGTTCGTTGGTTGCGGCCGGCAGCAGCAGGATGGTCGGGATACCGCTCGCCAGAAACGGATTTTGCGAAACCACGCCCGCCTCGTCGTTCGCCGCAAGGCCCGGCCCTTCGACGATGAAGATATCCGGAGCCGCTCCGGCGGCCGTCGCCGCTTCCGCCACGGTGGCGATACTGACAACCTCAAAGGTGCCGAATTCCGCAAGCGTCGCGCCGAGCGCCGCCCGGCGCGCGTGATCGGAATCAAGCAGCACGATCCGCGCTGCAACAAGCGACCGCATTTTCCACCAATCGCTCTGCCCGCCGGCCGGCCGCGCAGCGCCCTAAAGTATCGCCCCGGAATAATGCATCGTACCCACAGCGGGTCCTGATCTTCAACCCGCCTGTCGAGACAGGATTGCTGGCGGAGCCGAACCTAGCGCCGCAGGATGCCGCCAAGCGCCCCGCGAATGATTGCCCGGCCGATCGTATTGCCCATGGAGCCGCCGATTTTCTTGCCGAGCTCTCCGGCAACCGCGCCGCCGATCCGGTTCGTCACCGAACGGGTCACCTCACGGGCCACCTTTTGCCCGGCGCTCAGCTTCTCGCCGCGCTTTCTGGTAGTGCCGAAAATACCGCCTATGAGATCGCCGAACCCGCCGAGAATGCCGCCCGACGGCTGCTCGTCGCCGCCATCCTGTCCGGCGTTCTTCGTCTTCAGGTCGGTCTTCTTCTGAAGCATCTCGTAGGCGGACTCGCTGTCGATCGCGGTATCGTATTTCCCGCGAACCGGGCTCCGGGTGATTATCGCCTTGCGCTGCGCCTCGGTGACCGGCCCCACATCGGCCGCGGGCGGCCGGATGAGGCAGCGATCCACCATGGCCGGAACACCGTTGCCTTCGAGGAACGAGGTCAATGCCTCGCCCTTGCCCAGCTCGGTAATGACCTGCTCAGTCTTCAGCTTGGGGTTCGGCCTGAAGCTTTGCGCTGCAACCTTCACCGCCTTCTGCTCTTTCGGGGTATAGGCCCGAAGCGCGTGCTGCACGCGGTTGCCGAGCTGCGCCAGCACCGAATCGGGCACGTCTGCCGGATTCTGGGTCACGAAATAGACGCCGACGCCCTTCGAGCGGATCAGGCGCACAACCTGCTCGATCTTGTCGAGCAGCACCTTCGGCGCCTCGTCGAAGAAAAAGACGAGCTTCGGCTTATCGACGTCGCCGACTTCCGGAAGCTCCTCGAACAGTTCCGAGAGCAGCCACAGCAGGAAGATCGCATAGAGCCGCGGATTGGCCATCAGCTTGTCCGCCGCGATCAGGTTGATGACGCCCTTGCCGTCCTTCTGTTTCATCAGATCGGCGATCTCGAGCGCGGGTTCGCCGAAGAATTTCTCGCCGTTCTGATTTTCCAGCACGAGAATCTGCCGCTGGATCGCGCCGACCGTCGCCGCCGAGACGTTGCCGTAGGTCTTCGTCAGGTCGGAGGCGTTCTCGGCGATGAAAGCCATCATCGCGCGCAGATCCTTGAGGTCGAGAATCGGCAGCCCATTCTCGTCCGCCACCCGGAAGGCGATGTTCAGCACGCCCTCCTGCGTGTCGTTCAGGTTCATCATGCGCGAGAGCAGCAGCGGCCCCATCTCGGTGACGGTGGCGCGGATCGGATGGCCCTGTTCGCCGAACAAATCCCAGAATACCACCGGAAATTCGTCGGCCTGGTACTCCATATCGATCTCTTTGCAGCGCTTGACGACCCAGTCCTTGCCCTGTCCGGGCTGGGATACGCCGGAAAGATCGCCCTTGATGTCCGCGGCAAAGACCGGAACGCCCGCGCGAGAGAAGCCCTCGGCGATGGTCTGCAGGGTTACGGTCTTGCCGGTACCGGTGGCGCCCGTAACCAGGCCGTGACGGTTCGCAAGATTGAGGCTCAGATACTCGGGCTTGGTCGCAAGGCCCACGAAGAGCTTGTCATCGGTATCCGCGTTCGCCATTCCTGCGTTCCTCAATCCACCTCGTTAGAAAACTTATAGTCCGGCAGCGCGCAAGTTTCCAACCCGCCGCGCGAGTCGCAAAGTCGCGCCGCAGTCAACAGGAGCCGCGGAAAAAAAGTTTTTGACAGCCTGTTGCTTTTGCACGACGACATGAAGCGACAACGAGCTCCGCAGCGGTTGAAAGGGACAGGGCAATGACTTCGGTTGCGATCGAAAGTAACCCCATCGTAACCCGTCTCCCCTACCTCGTCGCGGCACTGCAAAATCACTCGCATCGATAACAAGAAGCAAGGCTGCGGCCCAAGAAGCCGCGCTGCAAGGGAATTCGGGCGTGAACAAAAAGGAGCATCCTTCCTATCCGATCCATGCGATCGGCGGGATCGACGCGATGTCCATTGAGAAGCTGCGCGCGGTGCGGATTCGCACCACTGCCGGCCTGCTCAAAGCGGCCAAACACGCCAAAGGCCGCAAGGAACTGGCACAAAAGACCGGCATCGCCGTCGGAGACCTTCTCGGCCTCGTGAACCAGGCCGATCTCATGCGCATCAAGGGCCTCGGCGGCGAATACACCTCGCTACTGAAAGAAGCCGGGGTCGATACGGTGCGATCGCTTCGCCACCGGAACCCGCAGCACCTCGCCAAGAAAATGGCCGAGCGCAACGCCATGCGAAAAAACGGCGCCACGGAAGCGCGCGGTGAATGTCAGGTGCAACTCCTGCCCGGAGAAAAGGCGATCCAGAAATGGATCGAGCACGCAAAGAACCTGACGCTCCAGATTACCTACTAACCGGTCACGCGCCTGCTTGCGTTTTGGCCGAGCGGGCGTTCTAGTTCAGTCATGCTTGCAAAACCGCCGGCGAGAATACTGCGTGCGCGGGGGCTTTCGATCCCGCTCGGGCCCCGGCCCGTCATCATGGGCATCCTCAACGTCACTCCGGACTCCTTTTCCGATGGCGGCTCCTATTGCTCGGTTCATGAGGCGGTCGCGACGGCGCAGCGCATGAACGCCGAAGGCGCGGCGATCATCGATGTCGGCGGCGAATCGACCCGACCGGGCCACGAACCGGTAGACGCCGCGACCGAACTCGCGCGCGTGGCCCCCGTCATCGAGAGTCTTTCGGCGATCTCGGCCATGCCGATCTCGATCGACACCTATAAAGCCGAGGTCGCGCGCAAGGCGGTCGAAGCCGGCGCGCATATCGTGAACGACGTCTGGGGGCTGTCACGCGATCCCGGCATGGCAAATGCCGTCGCGGAAACCGGGGCCGCGGTCGTGATCATGCACAACCGTGCGCAGATCGATGCATCCATCGATATTTTCGAGGACATGAAAGCATTCTTCGCCAAGGCCGTGGACAAATGCCTTGCCGCGGGCGTCGGCGAGGATCAGATCGTGCTCGATCCCGGCATCGGCTTCGGCAAGACACTCGCACAGAACCTTGCAATTCTTGGCGACCTTTCCCGCCTGAACGATTACGGATTCCCTGCCCTGCTCGGCGCATCCCGCAAATCCTTCATCGACAAGGTTTCGCCGAGCGAGCCCGGCGACCGGATCGGCGGAAGCGTGGTGACGACCGTGCTTGCGGCGCTTGCCGGGACGGCGATCGTGCGCGTGCACGATGTATCGACGCATATGCAGGCATTGCGCGTCGTCGAAGCGACGGGAGCAGCCGCATGAAAGGCGTTATCGAAATTGTCGGGCTGGTATTGTTCGCGCGGCACGGCGTCGGCGAAGAGGAAGCACGGCTCGGACAGCGCTTCATTCTCGATATCAGGCTCGAAGCCGATGTTTCGGAAGCAGTCAAACACGACCGGCTGGCCGATACGGTGGACTATGGCGAAGTCGTCGCCGTGACCGATGCGCTGTTTCGCGACAAACGCTTCTATTTGATCGAAGCGGCGGCGGGTCATGTCGCCGCGGGTATCCTTGCGCACTTCCCGGCCGTGAAAAACGTCCGCGTGACCGTGAAGAAACCGTCGGCACCGATCGACGCGCTCTTCGATTACGTTGCCACCACGGTCGAACGCAGACGCGATGGCTGAGGTTTATATCGGGCTCGGCTCCAATCTCGGAGATCGCCTGGCTCATCTCGCGGCGGCGCGCGACGCGCTGTCGAGCCGCACGGGCCGATTGCTCGCAGCATCCTCGATCTACGACACCGATCCCTGGGGACCTGTCCCGCAGGACAACTATCTGAATCAGGTGGTCGGCATTGCCACCACCTTCGCGCCGCGCGCGCTGCTTGCCGTGCTGCACGAGATCGAGCGCGAGCAAGGCCGCGACCGGAAGAACGAGGTGCGATACGGCCCGCGCTCGCTCGACCTCGACATACTGCTTTATTCGGATCGCGTGATTGCCGAAGACGACCTCTCCATTCCGCATCCGCGGATTGCAGAGCGCGCCTTTGTCCTCGTGCCGCTTGCGGAAATTGCACCGGAGGCGCAGATCGCCGGGGTTGCCGCGGCGACGTTGCTTCGCCGCATCGACACGTCCGGCGTCCGGCGCTACCAGACCCGATAGCAACGCTTGGCGCGGCCCGCTCCTTCATGGCAAGGTCGGGCGTCCTTTGAGTATTTCCGATGTCAGAACTTGCACTCGCCTCCGAATTTCCTGCCGCGACCCGCGACGACTGGACGAAGCTCGTCGAGAGCGCGCTCAAAGGTGCAACTTTTGAAAAGAGACTCGTCTCGAAGACCTATGACGGCATCGCGATCCAGCCGCTGTACGAGCGCGCCAAGGACGCGGACCGCGTTGCCGGTCGCGCCGATGGCGAACCGTGGGCGGTACTGCAACGGATAGACTTTCGCG
>JAEZFA010000206.1 GCA_023417665.1 Pseudomonadota bacterium
CCCCACGGCCGGGATCATCCGGCCGTGTTTCGTTGCAGCCTATGGACTTAGTCGTCATCCTCTTCGTCTTCATCCTCGTCGTCTTCATCGTCACCGGCCTGCATCTGCTCCTGCAGATTCAGTACGGCGTCGCGCAGCGACGTGATCAGCGTGGTGAGCGCTGCGGATTCCGGCGTGCCGGCTGCCTCGAGTTTAGCGAGTGCAGCTTCGAACTCCGTGCCCTCAAGCGGATTGTCGTTATCGGCCATGGTTGCCTCCTTGCGGCTGTATTGGCTCGAAGCCAGTCAAGCATGCGGCGCACAAAGAGCAAATGACATGGATCATCTTCGCCGGGCATTCCTTCGCCTGGTCCCGCGGGAACTTTCGGCCCTCTGCGGCGTCTTTAAGGCATGAAGCGCTTCTTCGATCTTTTCCGGAAGCAGCCTGAGCCCGCGCCGCCGGCGCCCAAGGCAGCGAACTTCTTCTGCCTTTATTGCAACGCCAAGTTTCCGCACGAAGATTTGCCCCGCGTGGTGGCGCATCTGAAACCCCATCGCACCAAGGAAGAAGCCGAGGCGCGGATTTCCGCCACGAGCTGAGCCCCTGCGCTACTGCTCGCGCGATTAGCCGAGGCGAGCGACTCGGCTATGGTGTCGCGCGATTCTGCTGCCGGAGGGGCCCATGCAACGGTGTGTTCTGCTCGTGCTGATACTGATTGCAGGCAGTCCCGCCGCCGCGCAGGAATCCGCCAAGCCGGTACCGGAATGCGTCGTATTGCCGAGTTCGCGACAGGACCCGGCGATCCGCAATAAATGCAAGTTCGCGATCCATCTCGAACTGTTCGACGTCGGAAAGCAGGAAGTGGTGCAAGGCGAACTCGCACCCAACCGCGTGATGCAGGCGCCGCCCGAAGCCTTCGGCGCGGTCTGCCCGTCCGGTTTCCGCTCGAGTGTGCCGCTGATCCCGGTGAACCGTCCGATCTTCGCCAAGGACCTTTACGCCTGCATCCGCGGGTAGCGACCGCGCTTCGTTGGTAAAGCGCGGCCATTGTCTGCGGTCTGCTACCGCTCGCAGATCAGGATCGCCTTGCCCGCCTTCTGGCACTGGCCGCGATACTGCTTGCCCTCGACATGGATGACGCGCGCCGGCGCATCGGCGTCGATGCAGGTCATCGAGACCAGCACATGCGCCTTGTTCGAGCAGGCATACATGCCGTTGTCGTTCGGGGCGGCGAGGTGCTCGGTCAGGTAGGGGCTGGTGCCCTCGCCCTTGGGGCCCTGCGGTCCCTGGGGGCCGGCGGGGCCATCCTTGCCGTCCTTGCCGGCAAGGCCCTGCGGCCCGGCGGGGCCCTGCGGACCCTGCTGGCCCTGGGGACCTTGCGGTCCTTGTACGCCTTGCGGTCCCTGGGGACCCTGCGGGCCTTGCGTTCCCTGCTGGCCTTCGCAAGCCGCGAGCGCCACCCCGAGCGCGCCGGCGAGCAGTATCAATCGGATTTTCATCTGCGTTTGCCTCCCGTTTCTTTTCTGCAGGGCGATTGTTTTCGGCAAAGCCGGATTTGGCAACGCCAGGGCGCGAATTTCTCGCAGCATTGAATTTCGCAATGCATCATCCGCCGCGACGGCACTTGACCGGTATCGCTTCCATTTCCGAAAAGCCGCGCAGACGATTCCCCACGCGCCGGCATTGCGCCAGGCGCGCTTCCGAACAACAAACAGACTGGACACGAACAATGCCGGACCAGGAAATCACGCGCGACGCGCATGGCAACGAACTGAAAGACGGCGACAGCGTCACGCTGATCAAGGACCTGAAGGTGAAAGGCACCTCCGAAACGATCAAGCGCGGCACGCTGGTGAAGAACATCCGCCTCACCGGCGACCCGGACGAGGTCGAGTGCAACACCAGGCAGGTCAAAGGGCTCGTGCTGCGGACCGAATTCCTCAAAAAAGCGTGAGCGCAGGAAGTTACCTGCGACACGCCGCTGCCCGGGCCTAGAATGCCGTCCGTCGCGCGGGATATTCCCCGCGCGCGAAACGTACGAGCCGCAGGCCATGGATTTCGGAAAGATCCTCGAAGAGAAACTTGCGAATGCGCTGTTTCCCGACGCGGAGGCGATCGACAGCGTACCCGACGTCACGACCGGCGCGCTGCGTTATCTGAAGAAGAAGCAGGGCGGCCTCTGGGTCGGCGGCGCGGCGATGCTGACGGATCGGATGGTCTATTTCGCAGCCAACTCGCTGAACGCGGGACTGCACAAAGGCGAGACCAGCTTCGCGGTGCTGCTTCCGGATATTTCCGCGGTCGACGTCGAGTTCGGCTGGGTCACGAAGATCATCGCGATCACCACGCATGACGGCGAGACGCGCCGCATCCGCTGCTTCGGCGCGAAGGAATTTGCCGACCGCATCAGAAAACAGGTGGGCCTGCGCTAGCCGCGTCAGGACGGTTTCGAACACCCGCAGGTAGCAGGCATCGCGCCCTTCCCTCCTCGAGCAACGCCTCGCGAGAGCGGCCCCATGAGGAAGCGGATCACTTCCGGAACGTCAAAAAATTCTGTCCGCTCTGCGACTCTCGCGAAATTAACAGAAAGGTTGCGGAACAACGTCTCGCGCTGCCGGTTGCACGCAATAAGCGCGCCGCGCTTCCAGCAAATCAAGACGACAAGAGGGAGAGTTCCGATGGGACTGTTTTCCAAGGACATCAAGACGATGGACGACCTGTTCCTGCATGTGGTGCAGGACATCTATTACGCCGAGCAGCAGATCCTGAAATCGCTGCCGGACATGATCGAGCTTGCGACCAACCGCGATCTTTCCGCGGGCCTGCGCGCGCACAAGGACGAAACCGAGAAGCAGATCGGCCGGCTCGAGGAAGTGTTCAAGGCGCTCGGCGAAAAGCCGAAGGGCGTCACCTGCCCCGCGATCGACGGCATCCTGAAGGAAGCCAAGGAACTCACCGGCGACATCGCCGACAAGCAGGTGCTGGATGCGGGCATCATCGCCGCCGCGCAGGCGGTGGAGCATTATGAGATGACGCGCTACGGCACGCTGATCGCATGGGCGAACGAATTAGGCCGCGACAACGTCGCGCGCCTGCTGACCACGAACCTCAACGAAGAAAAAGCGGCGGACAAGAAGCTCACCACCGTTGCCGAGCGGCGCGGTGTGAACCGCAAGGCCGCGAGCTAGAGCCGGTTTCCCGGCATGGAAAAAAGCCCCGGCTTTTCAAAAGGCCGGGGCTTTTATGTTCTTCAGGGCAAGGAGACTTCACATGACCTACGACAGAAGCAAGCATGATAGCGCCGGCAAGCCGATCGGCAGCCCCAACGACCCGCTGATCGGGATTGCAAAAGACCAGACCACCGGCCCCGGTGGCAAGGGGCTGAAAAAACCGGAGCGGGAAGTGCCGGAGGAAGAGAAGAATCCTGGCACCGCCGGCATCGCGCCGAAGCATTGAAGCGCCGCCCGTGAGCAGCCGCTACAAATTCCTTTGTCTCGATCACCGCAACCACGTGGTCGCGGTCGAGGAGACGGAGTTCGACACCGACGAGTTTGCCTGCGAGCGCGCGCGGCGCATGTATAGCGACCTCGCGCCTTACGCGATCGAAGCGTGGGATGGCGGCCGCTTCGTGTGCCGGGTGAACGAGGTCGGACTGCATTTCTCGCCACCGCCAGCGAAGTGAGCGCAAGCGCGGAACGACGCTGTAAAGCGCGCGTTGGCTTCGCATGCCGAAAGAACCCGTGAAGCCGCAACAACCGCCCAAGGAAGAACCGGACAAACCTGCGCCGGTGGAGAATCCGCCCGCGCCGCAGCCGAACGAGGATCGTCCGCTGATCGATCCCGTGCCGCCCGACAAGGATTTGCCGAGGATGTGAGCGGCGGCGCGAACGACTCCTGCGCCTGGCGGCAATTCAATTTCGTCATGGCCGGGCTTGACCCGGCCATCCACGTCTTTACTGCGCTG
>JAEZFA010000171.1 GCA_023417665.1 Pseudomonadota bacterium
CCCCCCCGCCCCCCGCCCCCGCGCCCCCCCCCCCCCCCGCGGCTCCGGGATTTTCACGCCGAATGTTTCGAGGCCGACTCGAGCCTTCGGCCCGCTGATTCTTACGACCGCAATCGCCGCCGGCAGACGCCCGCTCGACAAGGCATAGATCGTGTCCTCACTCACCCGAACACTCCGCCGGCCGGCGTGTTAGACCACTGCATGTCCGAAAACCGCCTCGCTCAAAATCGTCTAGCCAACGAAACCAGCCCCTACCTGATCCAGCACAAGGACAACCCGGTCCACTGGTGGCCCTGGTCGGACGAAGCATTTGCCGAGGCGCGGCGCACAAGCAAGCCCGTGCTGCTCTCGATCGGCTACGCCGCCTGCCACTGGTGCCATGTCATGGCGCATGAAAGCTTCGAGGACGAAGCGACCGCCGCGGTGATGAACGAGCTGTTCGTGAACATAAAAGTCGACCGCGAGGAACGTCCTGAAGTCGACGAGATCTACATGACCGCGCTCCAGCATCTGGGCGAGCAGGGCGGCTGGCCGCTGACCATGTTTCTCGATGCCGACGGCAAGCCATTCTGGGGCGGCACCTATTTTCCGAAGACCGCGCAATACGGCCGCCCATCGTTTCAGGACGTGCTGAAACAGATCGCCCGCATCTACCGCGACGAGCAGGAGAAGGTCGGCAAGAACCGGGACGCGCTCGTTGCCGCGCTTCGCCAGACCGCGCGGCCTGCCGGCAAGGTCACGATCGGCAGCGAGGAGCTGAACCAGCTGGCCGGACAGTTTCTGAACCTGTTCGACATGGAGAAGGGCGGCATTCGCGGTGCGCCGAAATTTCCGCAAAGCGCGATCCTCGAAATGCTGTGGCGGGCAGGCGAGCGGACAAACGAAAATACCGGATCCGAATCGTTCTTCGACGCGGTCCTCGTCTCGCTTCGCAACATGTGCGAAGGCGGCATCTACGACCATGTCGGCGGCGGCTTCGCCCGCTACTCCGTCGACGATCGTTGGCTCGTCCCGCATTTCGAGAAGATGCTCTACGACAACGCGCAGCTCCTCGAACTGCTGGCGCTCGCCTGGCGCCGGAGCGGCGACGACCTGTTCCGCCGCCGCGCCTTCGAGACCGTTGCCTGGCTCGAACGCGAGATGGTGCTCGAAGGCGGCGGCTTTTCCTCGAGTCTCGACGCCGATTCCGAAGGCGAGGAGGGCAAGTTCTACGTCTGGTCGCTCGACGAGATCGAAAGCGTCCTTGGCGCAGACGACGCCCGGATTTTCGCCGCCGCCTACGACATCACCCGCGATGGCAATTTCGAAGGCCACAACATTCCGAACCAACTCAAGTCCGGCAGCGCCGCGGCCGGCGAAGAAAAAATTCTCGCGCCGCTGCGGGCGAAACTGCTCGAGGCGCGCGCGGCGCGAATCCGCCCCGGCCTCGACGACAAGGTGCTCGCCGACTGGAACGGCCTCATGATCGCGGCCCTCGCCAATGCCGGCGCGATGTTCGGGGACCCGTCATGGATCGCGCTCGGCGTCCGCGCATTCCGTTTCGTATCCGACTCGATGACCAGGGACGAACGGCTCGGCCACTCCTGGCGCGCGGGCAGGCTGCTGTTCCCGGGCCTGTCCTCCGACTACGGCGCGATGATCCGCGCGGCGCTCGCACTTCACCGCGCCACCGGCGAAGCCCTCTATCTCGACCGCGCGGTCGCGTGGGAGCAGTTGCTCGACCGGCACCACGCCAACCCCGAAACCCGCGGCTACTTCCTGACCGCCGACGACGGCGGCGAACTGATTCTCCGGCCGCAATCCACCCGCGACGACGCCATCCCCAATCCGCATGCCTGGATGGCGCAGAACCTCTCACGGCTCGCGGCCCTCACAGGACAATATTCCTATCTGGAAAAGGTCGACCGCCTGTTCGAGCGCGTATTGCCGCTTGCCGCGAACAACCTGTTCGGCCACGCCGCGCTCCTCGCGGCCCTCGATACGCGGCTGCGGCTCACCGAAATCGTCGTGATCGGAAGCCGCGCCGAGGAATTCGCGGCCGCAGCGCTGCGCGAAACTTTCCTGACCGCGACACTCCTGCGCGCGCCGGACGCGAATGCGCTGCCGGAGAGCCATCCCGCCCGCGAGAAAGTTGCGGCCTCGAACGGCGAGGGCGCGGCGTTCGTGTGCCGCGGCCAGACCTGCTCGCTGCCGATCACGGACGCGGCCGACCTCGAAAAAACAATTTCCCCCGCGCCCACGCATTAGCCCCTCACGTCCCCGGAAGCACCGGAACGCCCGTCGCAACGGCGATTGCCTTGCATCGGTCCTGTGCCTAGCTTGGCCGGCAACAACAAAATTCGCGGGGGCGAACGACCATGCAAGCATCCATCCTGACCGATCTCCTGCTGCCGCTTTCCATCGGCGTCATCATGTTCGGTCTTGGCCTGAGCCTGACCTGGGACGACTTCAAGCGCGTCGCGCGCTATCCCTTCGCGGTCGGCTTCGGCCTGTTCCTGCAGGTGGTGCTGCTTCCGCTTGCGGCCGCGGCGATTGCGATCGCGCTGAAACTGCCGCCGCATCTTGCGCTGGGCCTGATGCTGGTGGCGGCCGCCCCCGGCGGCGCGACCGCGAATATCTACAGCCACCTCGCCAAAGGAGACGTCGCGCTGAACATCACGCTGACCGCGGTCAACAGCGTGCTCGCGCTCGTGACACTGCCCATCGTGATCAACCTGTCGCTCGAATATTTCTTCGGCGCCGGTCAATATGTGCCGCCGCCGCACCGCAAGGTGATCGAGGTCGCCGCCATCATTCTGGTTCCGGTGGTGCTCGGCATGCTGGTGCGCGCCCGCTCCGAGAGCTTCGCGAAGCGCATGGAAAAGCCGATCAAGATCTTTTCGGTGCTGGTGCTCGCGATCCTGATTCTCGCCGCGATCTATATCGAGCGCGCGAAGCTGCTCGACAGCATCATCGCGGTCGGCCTTGCCTGCCTGCTTTTCAACGTCATCAGCATGCTGACCGGCTATCTCGCGCCGCTCGCGCTGCGGCTGCCGGAGCGGCAGGCCATCGCGATCACCATGGAGATCGGGATTCACAACACCGCGCTTGCAATCTATGTCGCGCTGAACGTGCTGAACAATCCCGCGGCCTCGCTGGTGCCGGGCATCTACACGCTTTGCATGTATCTGACGGCGACGCTGTTTGCGGTCTACGTCTCGAGGCGCAACGTCGCGCCGGCATAAGGCAAGCGCGCTTCGACGAACAAAAAAGCCCGGTGTCGCCACCGGGCTTTTTCTTCGTGCACTAAGAAGCCTCAGGTATTCATGCTGTCGAAGAACTCGCCGTTGTTCTTGGTCTGCTTGAGCTTGTCGATGAGGAATTCGATCGCATCGACCGTACCCATCGGGTTGAGGATGCGGCGCAGCACATACATCTTCTTGAGCTGATCCGGCGGCACCAGCAGCTCTTCCTTGCGGGTGCCGGAGCGGGTGATGTCCATCGCCGGGAACACGCGCTTGTCGGAAACCTTGCGGTCGAGAATGATTTCCGAGTTACCGGTGCCCTTGAATTCTTCGAAGATGACTTCGTCCATGCGCGAGCCGGTATCGATCAACGCGGTCGCGATGATCGTCAGCGAGCCGCCTTCCTCGATGTTACGTGCCGCACCGAAGAAGCGCTTCGGCCGCTGCAGCGCGTTGGCATCGACACCGCCGGTCAGCACTTTGCCTGAAGACGGCACCACCGTGTTGTAGGCGCGGCCCAGGCGCGTGATCGAATCGAGCAGGATCACGACGTCGCGGCCATGTTCGACCAGCCGCTTCGCCTTCTCGATCACCATTTCCGCGACCGCGACGTGGCGCGACGCCGGCTCGTCGAAGGTCGAGGAAACCACCTCGCCCTTCACCGAGCGCTGCATGTCGGTGACTTCCTCCGGCCGCTCGTCGATGAGCAGCACGATCAGGTAGCATTCCGGGTGATTGGCCGTGATCGAATGCGCGATGTTCTGAAGGAGAACGGTCTTGCCGGTGCGCGGCGGCGCGACGATCAGCCCGCGCTGGCCTTTGCCGAGCGGCGCCACGATATCGATGATGCGCGAGGAGTTGTCCTTGCGCGTCGGATCCTCGATTTCCATCTTGATCCGCTCGTCCGGATAGAGCGGGGTCAGGTTATCGAAGTGAACCTTGTGCTTGATCTTCTCCGGATCGTCGAAGTTGATCGTGCTGACTTTCAGGAGCGCGAAATAACGCTCGCCCTCTTTCGGCGAACGGATATGCCCCTCGACGGTGTCGCCCGTGCGTAGCGAGAAGCGCCGGATCTGCGAGGGCGAAATGTAGATGTCGTCGGGGCCCGCGAGATAATTCGCATCCGGCGAGCGCAAGAAGCCGAAGCCGTCCGGCAGCACTTCGACGACGCCTTCGCCGACGATGTCGATTTCTTTCGCGGCGTATTGCTTGAGGATCGCGAACATCAATTCCTGCTTGCGCAGCGTGCTCGCGTTTTCGACTTCCAATTCCTCCGCCACTGCAAGCAGCTCGACCGGGGATTTGGCTTTGAGTTCGGTAAGTTTGATTTCCCGCATTGGGAATAGTCCTTGATCTAGCGGATGCCGCCGCCACGGATGTTGCAGTTCAGGGAGATACAGGTCTTTCGGGCGGGTCTAGGAAATCTGGCGCCCGGCGACGCGGCCGATAGCAAATGGATTACGGCGGTCCGCGGTCGATGCCTGCATTTGAAGGAAGGCACGGCGAAAATAGGTAAATCCGGCGCGCCGCGCAAGCCCGGCGACGCGAGGCAGCGGCTAGAACGGCTTCACCACCGCCAGAATCACGATTCCGATCATCAGGAGCGTCGGAATTTCGTTCGCGACCCGATAGAAGCGATCCGGCCGGGTATTGGCATCGGCCGCGAAGACCTTCACCCAGCGCGACATCACGCCATGCATCCCCGAGAGCGCGATCACCAGCACGAACTTCGCGTGCATCCAGCCCGAGCGCCACGCACCGGTCTCGTAGACGAGCCACAGTCCGGCAAGCCAGGTCACGATCATCGCGGGCAGCGCAATTGCCTTGAGCAGCCGCCGCTCCATGATCTTGAAGGTCTCCGACTGGATCGAACCTTTCTGCGCCGCGCAGTGATAGACCATGAGCCGCGGCAGATAGAGCAGCGCCGCCATCCACGAAATCACCGCCAGAATGTGAAGCGCCTTGATCCAGAGATACATGGCTCAGCGCGCTCCGCTTTCCCGCACACGGCGGATCATCTGCTCGACATGCGCGATCGGCGTCTCCTTGCGGATGCCGTGGCCGAGGTTGAAGACATGGCGCGCACCGTTGATGTCCCGCAGCACGTTGTCCACCGCTTCATCCAGTGCTTTTCCACCGGCGATCAGCGCCAAAGGATCAAGATTTCCCTGGATTGCCGACTTTTCCCCGATCCTCACAAGCAGCGCCTTGCGATCGGTAATCCAGTCGATTCCGACCGCATTTGCCGATGTCTGCTCCGCGACTGCCGCAATTCCCGCAAGCGAAGCACCCTTCGGAAACACGATGACCCGCGCAGCGGGCACCGCGGCCCGCACCTTGCGCACGATTTCCGCAACAGGGCGCACGCACCAGCGCTCGAACGCCGCCGGTTCAAGCACGCCCGACCAGGTGTCGAAAATCTGCACGGCATCCGCACCCGCCTTGAGCTGGCCGATCAGATGCGCGGCCGATGCATCGACCAGCCGGTCGATAATCTTCTGGAACAGCGCCGGTTCGCGCATCGCGAGTAACCGCGCCGGCGTCTGATCTTCCGTACCTCGTCCCGCCACCAGATAGGTCGCGACAGTCCAGGGCGCGCCGCAGAAGCCGATCAGCCCGGTTTCCTTCGGCAAGTCCGCCCGCGTCCGCGCCAGCGCCTCGTAGACCCGCGTGGTGATTTCCGGGTCCAGCATTTCCGCCAGCCGCCCGAAGCTCGCCTCGTCATCGACCGGCGCAAGCCGCGGTCCTTCGCCTTCCTCGAACCACAGCTTCGCGCCGAGCGCGTAAGGCACGATCAGGATATCGGAAAAGATAATCGCAGCATCGAAGCCGAAGCGCCGGATCGGTTGCAGGGTGACTTCGGATGCAAGCGCAGGATTGAGACAGAGATCGACGAAACCACCCGCCTTCGCGCGCGTTTCACGATACTCGGGAAGATAGCGTCCCGCCTGCCGCATCATCCAGACCGGCGGTATGTCGAAATGCTCTCCATCCAGCACGCGGAGAAACTTTCCACTCACTTCGCGATTATCCTTCCCTGTATAGAATCTTTTCTAGAATCTTATTTTGAGTCTGTTTGACCTATCGACTCCGTGGACAAGTGATCGTTCAGACCGAACGCTCCACCTACTCTTTCATCCCCGGAAATCACATCGACCGAAACGCGTTGTCCTGCTGCACTTCACGAACTTCTTCCCACAAGTCACAGCTCTTCTCCAGATTCACGCCTGCGGCGAATGAATCGGGACGATTCCGGCCGCTATCCCAAGGCGCCCTTGCGCCGGCTCATTTCGCGTGGCCTTCTCCCCAGCAATCCACAGGTGCGCCGGGAAAACGCGCAGTGCCCAAGTCGAAAAGCTACTTCCACCTTCATCTGGTTTCGGACGCGACCGGCGAGACGCTGCTTGCCGTCGGCCGGGCGGCAGCCGCGCAATATTCGACGGTATCGCCGATCGAGCACGTTTATCCGCTGATCCGCAACGTGAAGCAGCTTGAGCCGGTGCTTTCCGATATCGAGGCCAATCCCGGCATCGTGCTTTATACGCTGGTGGACCCGGTGCTGAACGACCGCCTGGTGCACCATTGCCGCGAACGCGGCATCCCGCATCTTTCGATTCTTGGGCCGGTACTAAGTCTTTTCGCCTCTTATCTCGGAACCGAAACGACTCCCCGCGTCGGCGGCCAGCATATGCTCAATGCCGAGTATTTCCGGCGGATCGACGCCCTCAACTACACGCTCGTGCATGACGACGGGCAGCACCCCGAAAATCTCGACGAAGCCGACGTGGTGCTGGTCGGGATTTCCCGCACCTCCAAGACGCCCACCAGCATTTATCTCGCCAATCGCGGGATCAAGACGGCTAACGTGCCGCTCGTACCCGGCATCGACCCGCCCGCGGAACTCGAAAAAATCACCCGGCCGCTGGTCGTCGGCCTGATCGCGAGTCCCGAGCGGATCGTGCAGATCCGCCAGAACCGGCTGCTCGGCCTGAACGCGCATCAATCCGATTCCAATTATGTCGACCGCCACTCGGTGAGCGACGAGATCGCAAATTCGCGCAAGCTCTGCGCGCGGCACAACTGGCCGATCATCGACGTCACGCGCCGCTCCATCGAGGAAACCGCCGCCGCCGTGTTCGCACTATTGAAGG
>JAEZFA010000211.1 GCA_023417665.1 Pseudomonadota bacterium
TGACCAGCGTGCATCTCTCGCAGCCGACCAGGCCTTTCGATCAGGTTGCCAACATCGATGCGCTGACGGCCTATGCGCGCGAGATCACGAGCCCGCATGTCATGGCGGGCGACTTCAACCTGACCCCTTATTCATGGCTCCTGAACAGGTTCGCCTGGGACAGCGGGATGCGCCGCGCCGCGACCTATCTCGCGTCATGGCCCGGGCACCGCGCCATTCCCGCGTTCCTGATCGATCATGTCTTCACGGGCGGCGAAATCACCCGGACGGATTTCCGCGTCGCGCCGTTTGCGGGCTCCGATCACCGGCCGGTCATTGCCGATCTGTTCCTGCGCCGGCGCGCGCTTGCCGACGCTAGCGCCAGTTCAGGCCCGGATCGTTTCTGAGCGCGCAGGCGGACTTGAAATCCGGATTGCCGGTAAGGTTCGGCAGCCGCCGCGAGCGGATGCTGTAGCGCCCGGTGACGAAGACCAGCGCGATCTCGCCTCTCGGCACGCTGCCAACATGAAACCACGAGCGGATGCGCTGGATCGTGCCGACCCGCACGCGGTTCTTGCGGCCGAACTGCAGCAGCATGTCCTGCGGATTGGTGCCGGGACCGGCGAGACAGAGTGCGAGCCAGTTGCCGCCGGCAATCGCGATGACATTGACCGATGAACGGTTCTCCGCCCGCGCTGCGGCGAACTGCTCGGCGAGCATCACGACGTCCGGGTGGCTGCGGTCGTCGGTGAACCAGAGATAGTGATCGGCCGTGAACAGAGTAGCGAGCACGAGAACCACGCCCGCGAACAGAAATCGGTATCGCTTCAAGCAGCCTTATCCAGTTTTTCGATTTCGTCGATCATGCTCGAAATCAGCTTCAGGCCGGTCTGCCAGAACGCCGGATCACGCGCGTCGAGCCCGAAGGGCTTCAGAAGTTCCGAGTGATGCTTGGTACCGCCGGCGGCAAGCATCGCAAGATAACGCTCGGCAAATCCCGCATCCGCCTTTTCGTACACCGCATACAGCGAGTTCACGAGGCAATCGCCGAAGGCATAGGCGTAAACATAAAACGGCGCATGCACGAAGTGGCCGATATAGGCCCAGTAGGTTTCGTAGCCTTCGCCGAGATGGATCGCGGGCCCTAAGCTCTCGCCCTGCACGCTCATCCAGAGTTCGGAGATTTTCTCGGGCGTAAGCTCGCCGTGCTTGCGCTCGGTGTGGATCTTCCGCTCGAAACTGTAGAAGGCGATCTGGCGGATCACCGTATTGATCATGTCCTCGACCTTCTGGACGAGCATGGCCTTCTTCTGCGCGGGGTCGGCCTTCGCGAGCAGCGCACGGAAGGTCAGCATCTCGCCGAACACCGAGGCGGTTTCGGCAAGCGTGAGCGGCGTCGGCGCCATCAGCGCGCCGTTGGGCGCCGCGAGCACCTGATGCACGCCATGGCCGAGTTCATGCGCGAGCGTCATCACGTCCCGCGGCTTGCCCATGTAGTTCAGCAGCACATAAGGATGCGCCGACGGCACGGTCGGATGCGCGAAGGCGCCGGATGCCTTGCCGGGCCGCACCGGCGCATCGATCCAGTTCTTGTCGAAGAAGTCGCGCGCGATGTCGGCCATGCGCGGCGAGAACGCAGCGTAAGCCGACAGCACCGTGTCCTTTGCTTCCGGCCAGGCGATGGTGCGCTGCTCGACCTTGGGCAGCGGCGCATTGCGGTCCCAGTGCTCCAGCTTTTCCTTGCCGAACCACTTCGCCTTCATCTTGTAGTAGCGGTGCGAAACCGAGGGAAACGAGGCGCGCACGGCTTCGACCAGCGCATCCACCACTTCGCGCTCGACGCGGTTCGAAAGATGGCGCGCGTCGGCAATGTCCTCGAAGCCGCGCCAGCGGTCGGAGATTTCCTTGTCCTTCGCCAGCACGTTCGTGATCAGCGCAAAGGTCGAGAGGTTCTCGCCGAAGACATTGGCGAGCGCACCGGCCGCCTTTGCGCGTTTGATCTCGTCGGAGTCCTGCAACATCGTCAGCGTGGGCTCGAGCGTGAGCCGCTCGCCGTCGATCTCGAAGCGCAGCCCCGCGATGGTCTCGTCGAACAGGCGATTCCACGCGCCCCGTCCGGTCACCGACTTCTCGTGAAACAGAAGCTCGATCTTGTCGTCGAGCTGGTAAGGCTTTTCGCGCCGGGTATCCTCGATCCAGGGACGGTAGTGACCGAACACCGGATCTTCCAGCGCCCGCTCGATCAACACATCGTCGATGCGGTTCAGTTCGAGCGTGAAGAAAAGCAGATGCGACGAGATCGCGGTGATGCGCTCGAATACGTCGCCATAGAATTTTCCGCGCTTGGGATCGGTCGTATTCTGCGCGCGGATCAGGCCCGCGAAGGAAGCAAGCCGCCCCAGCAGATCCTCGATCGCCTCATAGCGGCGCAACGCGGCACCCAGCGTCGCGCCGGCCGAAGGCGTGCTCGCGATGTCGCCGAGCTTGCCCTTGAAGTCCTTCTCGAAGGCGACTGATTCGGCATCCGCCCGGGCGAGATCGGCCTGCACCTTCGGATCGTCGATCGAAGCGTAGAGATCCGAAAGATTCCACTCCGGCAGCGTGCCCAGCGGGCCGGCTGCGGGGGCGGAAGAAGAGGCCGGATTCTCGAAAGAAAGATTCATCGGGAAAAGAACTCCTGCAATCCATTGTCTATCGCAAGGCAACGCTTTCGTGCCAGTGCGGTTCGTAGCCGCGAGCCAGTACTTCGGTAATGGCCGGAGGCGTCAGCATCATGGCGCGGCCTCGGGGTCGGGGAATGATTTCGCAATAGCCCGATGCCGACCATCGCAGCAGATGCTTTCCGCTTACGGCAAAGGCATCATCCCCCGAAAGCGTGAGGAAAGCGCCGTCCGGAAGGTCTTCGACCTGCACCGGATGCAAGCGCTTTGTGCGGCGGTCAGGGGCAAGGCGCTCGAAATGAAGCCGCGCGTCCATTTCCGGCGCGCTCGCCCGACCGCCGTCGGCGGAAAACCTTTCCGCGAAGGAATTTGCCGCCTGCCTTCGGCATTCGAAGCAGGGCCGGTGCCCGGCCGCAAGCGCGGTCGGCTCGTCCAGAAAAAAGAGCTCGGTATAGGAACGCCCCCAGACCGACCGCTGCCGGCCCTTGAAAGAAAGGACGCAGCAAATCCATGCCTTCGAAACATGGCAGCGGGCGCCGAGCGTCCCGTCATCGCGGTGAAATCGGCCTCCGCGGTTGCCGAAAAAGCCGCCGCGCGCCGGCGTCGCGAACAGCTCTCCAAACGGCGAAACGCGGTTCGGCAACGGCATGCTGCATTCTCCGGACTGACCCGCTGCCGCAAAATGCACTTAGCTGTGCATCACGCCCGCGACTACGCGATTGGATTCAGACTCTCTTAACGCGCGTCAACCAATGTGACCCGAAACGGCACATCTCGTGGCGGAACGGGGTCTTGGATGAACGCGCGTATTCTGGTGGTGGACGACGATCCGGTGCAACGCCGGCTGCTCGAGGCGATGATCGGGCGCTTCGGCTACGAGCCGGTGATGGCCGACGGCGCGGAAGCTGCCCTGAAGCTGCTCGACGGGCAGGACGGCGCGACCATCGAATGCATCGTGCTCGATCTGGTGATGCCCGATCTCGACGGCCTGGGCATGCTGGGCAAGCTGCGCGAGCGGGGTAACCGCCTGCCCGTCATCGTGCAGACGGCGCAAGGTTCGATCGACACGGTGGTTTCCGCCATGCGCGCCGGTGCAGTCGATTTCTGCGTGAAGCCGGTCGGCGCCGAACGCCTGCAGGTCTCGCTCAGGAACGCACTCGCGCAGGCGACGCTCGCCGACGAAGTCCGCCGCATGCACAAGTCCGCTGACGGACGGCTCGCGCTTCGGGATCTTTCGACCCTTAGCCCGCGCATGCAGGCGGCCCTTACGCTTGCCGAGAAGGCGGCCGCTTCCGATATCCCGGTGCTGATCGAAGGCGAGTCCGGCACCGGCAAGGAGTTGTTCGCCCGCGCGATCCACGCCGCCGGTCCGCGCGCGAAGAAGCCCTTCGTCGCGGTCAATTGCGGCGCGATTCCCGCAAATCTCGTAGAATCCATCCTGTTCGGTCACGAGCGCGGCTCTTTTACCGGCGCTGCCGAGCGGCAGACCGGCAAGTTTCAGGAAGCCGACGGCGGCACCTTGTTTCTGGACGAGATCGGCGAACTGCCGGCCGAAACCCAGGTCAAGCTTCTCCGCGCGCTACAGGAAGGCGTGATCGATCCGGTCGGCGCGCGCAAGCCGGTGAAGGTCGACTTCCGGCTGGTTTCCGCCACCAACCGCGACCTGATGGCGGCGGTGCGCGCGGGCACGTTCCGCGAGGACTTGTTCTATCGCCTGCATATTTATCCTGTGACGCTGCCGCCCTTGCGCGAGCGCATGGAAGACGTGCCCGATCTGGTGAAGCGCTTCGTCGCGCGCTTTGCCGCGGAGGAAGGCAAGCGCGTGCGCTCGGTTTCCGCGGAAGCGATGAAGCTGCTTTCGCAGTATCGCTGGCCCGGCAACGTGCGACAGCTCGAGAACACGGTGTTTCGCGCCGTCGTGCTCGCCAATGCCGACGAAATCGGGGTGAGCGAGTTTCCGCAGGTGGCAAGCCAGGTGCCGGGCTACGAGCAGGCGGCGCTGCTGGCGGCACCGCCTTCGATTCCCTCGCCCTCGACCCAGCCCGCAGCCCCGCTGATCGTCGCCGAAGACACGCCGGAGACGCCATCGCGCGACCGGCTGGAGCTTGTCGACTTCCATGGCCACATCCGCCCGATGGAAACGCTGGAGGCCGAGATCATCCGCTTCACCATCGGTCACTACCGGGGGAGGATGACGGAGGTTGCCCGCCGCCTCGGCATCGGGCGCTCGACGCTCTATCGGAAGCTGAAAGAACTGGGCCTCGAGGACGAAACCGGCACCGATCACGGAAATTTGTGACGATCCCCGCGTTGCAGCACGGTAACAGAGACGGGTAATTCCGGAACGATAGCCGGACGGGGGCACTTGTACCCTTGATCGGGTAAGCCACCGCTGCCACAAGCGATAAAACCAGTATTTTGCGGGAGATTGGAATGAACCCGAGCAGGCATTTCGGCCTTGTTTCGCGTGGTCTTTTTGTCGGCGCGGCGCTGTTCGCCTTCGCACCGGCAGCGCTCGCACAGAGCAATACGAATGACCCCGTCAACGCGATCCCGGAACCGGAAGTCGCGACCCCGAGCGGACTGGAAGCGCCGCAGGCACAGCCGCAGACCACTGCCCCGGCAGCCACGCCCGAGACCAAGCCCGAAACGCAGACCACCGCTCCCGCGGCAGTCACCCCGGCTCCGGCACCCGCGGCTGCCGCTTATGTGCCGTCGGAAGAAACCAAGAAGCTGACCGGTCGCAAGCTCATCGATGCGCCGCTCGCCAATCTCGCAGGCACCGATGCGGCCGTTGCCGAAAAAATCCGCGAACTCATCGCGACCAAGGGCGAGCGCATCTTCTCGAACAAGGAAGAGCGCGCAGCCGCCGAAGTGTTCTATCGCGACCGCGGTTTCCAGCCGCTCTGGACCGAGAACGGCAAGACCACCGCGCGCGTCAACGCGGCGATCAACTACCTGAAGAAAGCCGACGAGGACGGCCTCGAGCCGGCCGACTACGCCGCGCCCGATTTCTCCGCGACCGACGCGGAGAAGCTCGCCGAAGCCGAACTGAACTACACGAGCACGGTGCTCGATTTCGTTCGTCACGCTTCGCAGGGCCGTATTCATCCCTCGCGCACCTTCCGCGATGTCGAGTTCAAGCACGATAACCTCGATCCGCTGGAAAGCCTGACCAAGATCGCGACCGCTACAAACGTCGCCGATACGCTCGCCGGCTTCCACCCGCCGCATGAGCAGTATCGCCTTCTGAAGGCCGAGCTCGCCAAGGCCCGCAAAAAGGACGAAGCCGCGCCGGTGCAGGTGCCGCACGGCCCGCTGATCCGTTTCAACGCGAAGAAGCCGCAGGAAGACAATCGCGTGCCGCTGTTGCGCCAGCGCCTCGGCCTCGCCGCGAAAGAAGACAAGATTTACGACAAGGAACTGATGGAAGCGGTCATCGCGTTCCAGAAGGCGTCGAAGATCACTTCGGGCGGCATCGTCGGCCCGCAGACCATCAACACCATGAACGGC
>JAEZFA010000261.1 GCA_023417665.1 Pseudomonadota bacterium
GTCCATCGAGGTCAGCAGGATCTCGCCGGCGCCGAGCGAGACGACCTCCTGGGCGAATTCGATGGCATCGATGCCGGTGGACTTGCGGCCGCCATGGGTGAAGATCTCCCAGCGCGAGCCGGAACGCTTGGCGTCGATGGCGACCACGATGCACTGCTCGCCGAATTTTTCCGCGGCTTCCTTGACGAACTGGCGATTGGCGACCGCGGCCGAATTGATCGAGACCTTGTCGGCGCCGGCGCGCAGCAGCGCCTTGATGTCGTCGACGGTGCGGACACCGCCGCCGACGGTGAGCGGCATGAAGCAGGCTTCCGCCGTGCGCTGCACGATGTCGAGCAGCGTGCCGCGGCCTTCGTGACTTGCGGTGATGTCGAGGAAGCAAAGCTCGTCCGCGCCGGCTGCGTCATAGGCTTTCGCGGCTTCTACCGGATCGCCGGCATCGCGCAGGTCGACGAACTTCACGCCCTTGGCGACGCGGCCGTCCTTCACGTCGAGACAGGGAATAACGCGGACCTTGAACATTACGCGCCCTTCAGAAGCGCCAGCGCCTCGGCCGGATTGATGCGGCCGTCATAGAGCGCGCGTCCGGCGATTGCGCCTTCGAGTTTCTTCGCGCGGGGCGAAAGCAGCGCTTTCACGTCATCGATCGAGGCAAAGCCGCCGGAAGCAATCACCGGGATCGACACGGACTCCGCCAGCGCAATTGTCGAATCGAGATTCAACCCCTGCAACATGCCGTCGCGCTCGACATCCGTATAGATGAGCGCAGCGACGCCGGCGCCCTCGAACAGTTTCGCGACCTCGGCAGCTTCGAGCTGCGTTTCCTCGGCCCAGCCATGGATCGCGACCTTGCCGCCACGCGCGTCGATGCCGATCGCGATCTTGCCGGGAAACTTGCGCGCGGCTTCCTTGACGAAGGCCGGTTCGCGCACGGCCGCCGTGCCGATGATGACGCGCGAGACGCCTTCGGCGAGCCAGGATTCCACGGTTGCGATGTTGCGAATGCCGCCGCCGAGCTGCACCGGAATCTTCACGCTTTTCAAAATCTGCGCGACCGCAAGCGCGTTGACCGGCTTGCCGGCGAAAGCGCCGTCGAGATCGACCAGATGCAGCCATTCGAAGCCCTGCTGCTCGAACTCTTTCGCCTGTGCCGCCGGGTTCGCGTTGAACACGGTGGCGCGCGCCATGTCGCCCTGCTGCAGACGCACCGCTTCGCCGTTCTTCAGATCAATCGCAGGAAACAGGATCACTTAGAAAATCCATCACGAGAAATAGTTGACCAACCAATGCCACCACCAGCTGAAGCCGACAACCATGCCGACCGGAGCCAGAATCGCGCCGATCGCGAGCCACAGCCACTCTCCGGCGCGCGCCGCCATCACGATATGCGTGAGCCAGGCCGCGCCGAAAACCAGTGCCGGGCCGACCGCGCGGCGATAGCGCGGCGCCGGCTTCACAGGCGTATTCACGGCTTCCACCGCAGGAAATTCGCGAGCAGCGCAAGCCCGAGCCGCTGGCTTTTCTCCGGGTGAAACTGCGAGCCTGCGATGTTGTCGCGCGCCACCGCCGCGGTGATCGTGCCCGCGTAATCGGTTTCGGCGAGAAGATCGCCGGCGTCCTTGGGCTTCAAATGATAGGAGTGCACGAAATAAGCGTGCTGGCCCTGTTCGCCGAGCGCGATGCCGTCAAAGAGCGGATGCTTGCGTTTCTCGCGCAATGTATTCCAGCCCATGTGCGGAATCTTCAGCGCGGGATCGGCGGGCGTGATGCGATCGACGTCGCCTTTGATCCAGCCGAGTCCTTCGGTCACGCCATGTTCGAGGCCGCGCTCGGCGAGCAGTTGCATGCCGACGCAGATCCCGAAGAACGGCTTGCCCTGCTTTTTCACGGCCTCGGTCAGCGCCTCGACCATGCCGGGCACCGCATCGAGACCGCGGCGGCAATCGGCAAAGGCGCCGACGCCGGGAAGCACCACACGCTCCGCGGCGCGCACCTCGTCGGGGCGGTTGGTCACGAGAATTTTCGCGCCGCTGCCGCCTTCGCGCGCCGCGCGCTCGAGCGCCTTCGCCGCCGAATGTAAGTTGCCCGAACCGTAATCGATAACCGCGACGCTCATCGCTGCCCCGGGGTCGGAAACATGCCGATCACATTCTGCTCCGCGGATGCAAGCTGCGTCTGCGGATAGACCGGCGGCACCGGCGGTTTCACGGGCGGCTGTGCGGACGGCGCGGCAGGCGTTGCCTTCCAGGTTTCGAAAAAGCGCCGCTCGGCGATTTCGGCATCTTCCGCAATCACGACGCCGGCGTCGCGATAGCCGTTGCGCAGGAGCTTGCGCCCGCGCAGGTTCACAGCCTCCATGCCGAACAGCAGCGACGGAAAGAACGAGGCGGCAAGTGCCGCATAGGGCCCGAAGCCGATCAAGCCGCCGAGCAGGTTGATCGCGCTGAACGAAAGCAGCCACAGCACGAAGCCGAGCCACAGCCGATGTCGCAAGAGCCAGAACGGCGTCAGCAGAAAGGCCCAGAGCGAGAACCGCTCGCGCAGGAACACCACGCGCTCCGCTGCCGTTTGCGTGCGCGCGCCGTCCGCGGGTTCGAATACGAGATAGGTCGCCACGATCGTGCTCCGGCTCGTGTTTATTTCTGGCGCGTGATCTTGTCCAAAAACCGCTTCCCGCGTTCCGGGATCACGCGCCGAGACTACCCTTGGTCGATGGAATTTCCGTGGCGGAGGCCGGATCAATTGCGAAGGCCGCGCGCAGCGCGCGGGCAAGGCCCTTGAAGCAGCTTTCCGCGACATGGTGGGCATTGTCGCCGTAAAGCGTCTCGACATGCAGCGTGATGCCGGCATTCATCGCGAAGGCCTGAAAGAACTCGCGTACCAGATCGCTGTCGAAATCGCCGATCTTGTCGCGCGGAAAATCGACCCTGAAAACCAGCACCGGGCGGCCCGATACGTCGAGCGCCACGCGCGTCAGCGCTTCGTCCATCGGCATATAGACGCTGGCGTAGCGCGTGATGCCGCGCATGTCGCCGAGCGCCTTCTTCACCGCCTGACCGAGCGCAATGCCGACGTCCTCGGTGGTGTGATGCTGGTCGATGTGCAGGTCGCCCTTGGCCTTGACCGTCATGTCGATGCGCGAATGACGCGACAGCAGATCGAGCATGTGATCGAAAAAGCCGATGCCGGTCGCGATCTCGTTCTGGCCCTTGCCGTCGAGATCGACCTTCACCGAAATCTCGGTTTCCTTGGTTTTGCGGGCGAGTTCGCCGGTACGCATCGAAAAGCTCCTGAATGCGCGGGGTCATAGCAGCCCTTGTTATGGGCCGCCACACAATGGCGCCTGCGACCTTTCCGGATGGTTTGCGGATGGTCCCGGGCACCCTAAATAGGGGGCTGGAGGCCAGAATCCTGATGAGTACCCCCCACAAACCCGACGTTTTCTACGGCACCACGATCGTCGCGGTCCGCAAGGACGGCAAGGGCGCCATCGCCGGCGACGGCCAGGTGTCGTTCGGCAATACCGTGATGAAATCCAACGCCAAGAAGGTCCGGCGGCTTTCCGGCGGCGAGGTGATCGGCGGTTTTGCCGGCGCCACCGCGGACGCGCTCACCTTGTTCGACCGGCTGGAAGCCAAGCTTGAGCAGCACAAGGGCCAGCTCGCGCGGGCCTGCGTCGAACTCGCCAAGGACTGGCGCACCGACCGCTATCTGCGGCGGCTCGAGGCCATGATGCTGGTCGCCGACAAGGACATCACGCTGCTGCTCGCCGGCACCGGCGACGTGCTGGAGCCGGAAAACGGCATTGCCGGCATCGGCTCCGGCGGCTCGTTCGCGCTTGCCGCAGCCCGCGCGCTTGCGGATTCATCCCATGACGCCGAAGAGATCGCGCGCCGCGCGCTCGATATCGCCGCCGACTTCTGCTTCTACACCAACCGCAACGTGACCATCGAGACCATCGGATGAGTGCTGATCCGCGCGAGATCAGCTTCACGCCGGTTGCGGCGGAACATTTTCCGCTGCTGTCAACGTGGCTCGCGCGTCCGCACATCCGGGAATGGTGGGGCGACCCGCAGAGCGAACTGGGTCACATCCGCGACATGGTGGACGGGCGCGACAGCACGCGCCCGTTCCTGATCGTCGAAGCGGGCGTGCCGGTCGGCTACATCCAGTGCTGGTTCCTCGGCCATCCCCAGAACGCGATCTGGCTCCGGGACAATCCCTGGCTCGGTGAATTGCCGAAGGATACGGTCGGCGTCGATCTTTCCATCGGCGAGCCGGACAGGCTTTCGGCCGGCGTCGGCTCGGCGGCACTGCGCGCCTTCGTTGCAATGTTGCGCCGGCAAGGACACCGGACCATCGTGATCGATCCCGACCCGAATAATCCGCGCGCGGTGCGGGCCTACGAGAAAGCGGGCTTCCGCGCGATCCCGGAGCTTCTCGGAAAAAGCGGCGACGCGCTCATCATGCGCCACCACGCAGACATGGAGACGGCGGCTTGAACATTCCTGCTTCGACTTTGCACGATCGCGATCAGGCGCAGCGCTCTTTGTTGTTCGCATTGCTCGCCGTCGCCGGCATCGTCGCCGCGCAGGCGATCGTGCTGTATGCGATGGGCCGCCACCCGATCTGCGCCTGCGGCTATGTGAAACTGTGGGAAGGCGACGCCTTCGGGCCCGGCAACTCCCAGCACCTCTCCGACTGGTACACGCCCTCGCACATCATTCACGGCTTCATCTTCTATTTCTTTGCCTGGATGATCTTCCGCCGTGCGAGCGTCGCATGGCGGTTCGCCTTCGCGGTGTTTCTCGAGGCGGCCTGGGAAGTCGTCGAAAATACGCCCTGGGTGATCGAGTATTATCGCAACAACACGGTATCGCTCGGCTATGTCGGCGACAGCATCATCAACTCGGTGATGGACGTCGTCTGGATGGCGCTCGGCTTCCTCGTCGCATGGCGCGCACCCGTTGCCGTCACCGTAGTGCTCGCACTGGCAATGGAAGCGCTCGCTGCCTATGTAATCCGCGACAACCTCGCCCTGAACATTCTGATGTTCATTCACCCCTTCGAATCCGTCAAAGCCTGGCAATCCGCCATCGGCCCGTAACGAGTAGTAGATGTCCGACTTTTCTCCCCGCGAAATCGTTTCCGAACTCGACCGCTTCATCGTCGGTCAGCATGACGCCAAGCGCGCGGTCGCGATCGCGCTGCGCAACCGCTGGCGCCGGCTGCAGCTCGACGACAAGCTGCGCGAGGAAGTGCTGCCGAAAAACATCCTGATGATCGGCCCGACCGGCGTCGGCAAGACCGAGATTTCGCGGCGGCTCGCGAAGCTCGCCAATGCGCCGTTCCTGAAGGTCGAGGCCACCAAGTTCACCGAAGTCGGCTATGTCGGCCGCGATGTCGAGCAGATCGTGCGCGATCTCGTCGAAATCGGCATCGCGCTCACGAAGGAATCGAAGCGCCGCGACGTGCAGGCACGCGCCCATGTCGGCGCGGAGGAGCGCGTGCTCGATGCGCTGGTCGGACCGGCGGCAAGCCCGGCAACGCGCGAGAGCTTCCGCAAGAAGTTGCGGGCCGGCGAACTCGACGACAAGGAAATCGAAATAGAGCTTTCGTCCGGCGGCAATCCGCAGATGCCGATGATCGACATTCCCGGCATGCCCGGCGCGCAGATGGGCGCGATCAATATCGGCGATATTTTCGGCAAGGCCTTCGGCGGCAAGCCGAAGACGCGGCGCGTCTCGGTGAAGGAAGCGCATCCGCTCCTGCTCGCCGAGGAATCCGACAAGCTTCTGGATCAGGAATCGGTGACGCAGGAAGCGATCAAGACGGTCGAGAACAACGGCATCGTGTTCCTCGACGAGATCGACAAGATCTGCGCGCGCGAAGGCATGCGCGGAGACGTGTCGCGCGAAGGCGTGCAGCGCGACCTGTTGCCCTTGATCGAGGGCACGACTGTCAACACCAAATACGGTCCGGTGAAGTCCGCCCATATCCTGTTCATCGCCTCGGGCGCGTTTCATGTCGCAAAGCCCTCCGATCTGCTGCCCGAACTGCAGGGCCGGCTGCCGATCCGCGTCGAGCTGAACCCGCTGACGCGCGACGACTTCCGCCGCATCCTCACCGAAACCGAGGCCTCGCTCATCAAGCAGTCGGTCGCCCTGATGAAGACCGAAGACCTCGAGCTGGTCTTCACCGACGACGCGATCGACGCGCTTGCCGATGTCGCGGTCGAGGTGAACGCGCAACTCGAAAACATCGGTGCGCGGCGGCTGCAGACCGTGATCGAACGTGTGCTCGACGAGATCAGCTTCACCGCGCCCGACAAATCCGGCGAGACCATCACGATCGACGGCGACTATGTGAAGAAGCGGGTGGCGGATCTCGCGAAGAACGCCGATCTGTCGCGCTATATTCTGTAAGGCGCTTTAGCGGCGGCGGCGGACGCGAATATAAAGCGCGCCGGCGCCGCCATGGCGGAGCGAGGCTTCCTCGAAGCCGATCACTAGAGGGCGGAATTCGGGCATGGCAAGCCATAGCGGCACCTGCCGCTTCAGCACGCCGCTCTCGTTCGACCAGTTGTCATCGCTGCGTTTGCCTTTGCCGGTGATCACGAGCACGAAGCCGTGTTCACGCGCCTGCGCATTTTGCAGGAAGCGCAACAGCCGCGCCTTGGCTTCCGCCTGGGTGTGGCCGTGCAGATCGAGCTTGGCTTCGATCTCCTTGTTGCCGCGGGAGAGTTTCTGTTTCAGGCGCCGGTCGATGGAAACCAGCGGCGGCGCCGGCGGATCGCGATGCTTGCGCGGTGCCGGTGCCGGCGCGGATGCCGGGCGCTTTCGCTTCTCGTTGCCGCGGGACGTCTGGTCCTCGACCGACAGGGCTTCGGGCTCGTCGCCGATCCGGGTGCGCCGGCCGGGCAGCGGCCGCACCGATTTTGCAATCTCGTCCCACAGCGCAAGATCGGCCTTGCTCAGTCCGCGCTTCTTGCCGCCGCCCCCGCCGCTCATTTTTTCGGGCCCGCCTTCTTTTGCGGCTCGGGCTTTTTTTCCGCCGCAGGCTCGGGCTTCGCTTCGGGCTCGGGCCGGTAGTCGGGATTGGGCACGTTCTGCGCCGCGGCGACGCGGACCGGATCGATCTCGTTCGGCACCAGCATGAAGAACGCGCCGGGATTGCGGATGCGGCCCGCGACCGTGCCCGCTTCCGGTCCGCCGCCGAAGTAAATGTCCGCGCGCGCAACGCCGACGATTGCCGAGCCGGTGTCCTGCGCGACCATCAGCCGGTTGAAGACCTGGCCTTCCTTGGTGTTCTGCAATTGCAGTTTCGCCTCGATCCAGAACAGCGAGCCGTAAACATGGAGCTTGTGATCGACGGCAATCGAACGGTCCTTGACGAGCGGCAAACCTTGCGCGCCGACGGCTTCGGCGTCGGGCGGCAGATCCTTGATGATGCGAAAGAAGGTGAAGGCGCGGTTCTGGCGCATGAGCTCGCGGCCCTCTTCGGGCATCTCAGCGATGAACATGCGGATGGTTTCCATCGAGATTTCTTCGCGCGGCACGATTCCGGTTTCGATCAGGTTGCGGCCGATCGGCGTGAAGCGGTGCCCGTTATGCGCGGCGTAGTTCACGCGCACGAGCTTGCCGTCGGGCAGCCGGATGCGCGCGGAGCCCTGGATCTGGATGAAGAATGCGTCGGCCGCATCGCGCAGCCACACGATCTCAAGTCCGCGATTGGCGAGTGCGCCGTCCTCGATCGCGGCGCGGTCGTGATACTCCACGATCTTGCCGTCGATGCGATGGCCGGCGCCGGCCGTGCTCGGGAAGCCCGCGCGCAAGATCCGCTTGCCGGCGCGGGCCTTGGACAACAATTCCGGCGGCCGGCGATAGAGCGGCACGGTGAAGCCGTCGGTGAGCGTGAGGCTGCCCTCGACTTCCGGCTCGTAATAGCCGGTCAGGAGGCCGGTGGTGTCGCCGAGCTTGGAAATGCGAACCGGGCGGAAATTGGCTTCGAAGAATTTTTTCGCGTCGTCGTCGCCGATCTTTTCCGGCAGCTTCAACGCGCGCGGGCACACTTCGCGCAGCGCCTTTTCCATCGGCCGCATGTTGTCGGCGGCCTTGCGCTTCATCAGTACGTCGCAGCTGCGGCGGAAGCCGGCAAACACCTGCGCCTGCTTGTCCGCGCTCCAGCCGTCGAGATCGGCGAAGGTCACGAACTCATATTGTGCTTCGGGAAATTCCAGCGAGCCGACATTGGCGGCGGCAACACCCGCCGACAACAACACGGCACCACACGCAATCGTCAGACCGGCGTGGCGAAACGAATGCATCGGCGTCACGCCGCTTCGTTGTTCTCGACGAGCTTCCAGTTCGGATCCGCGGATTTCACGTCGCGCGCGAACATCCAGAGGTCCTCGACATCAGTCAGCGCCTCGGCGCTGCCTTCGACGATGTTGCCGTCCTTGTCGCGGGTGGCGGAGACGAGCTGCGAAACGAAATCGATCGTGACACGCGCTTCGTTGCCCGCAAGTTCGGCGTGCTTGATCTCGGCCTTGTCGAGCGAGACGAAGCGCGATTCCATCTTGTAGCCCTTGGCTTCGCGCTCGTTGATCGCGGCTGCGAACTCGTCGAACAATTCCTTGCCGAGCATGCTGCGCAGCGTCTTGCGGTCGCCTTCCGCGAACGACATCACGATCATCTCATAGGCGGCCTTGGCGCCTTCGAGGAAATGGCGCGCATCGAAATTGCGGTCGACCGCGGCGATCGCATCGAGGCCCGCCGCCACCGCGCTGCCGGGCGCTGCGATTCCCGCCCAGCGCTCGGCTGCCGGCACTTCGCGCTCGGCATCGCGCAGCACGGGCGCCTCGTCGGCGCGGCTCGGAACGTTTGCCGGCTTGTCCGGCAGCGTCGCGGGCTTGGGCTCCTTGCTCGCATAGGGATCGAACGGCGGCCGCTCACGGCCCGTACGGGTGCCGAGCACGCTGCGGAGCCTCGCGAAAATAAAGACCGCAAGGGCGAGGAAAATGATCGTGTAGATGTCGAACACGGCGTTCATCGTCTGTCGTTCCGGCCCGGAAGGGGAAGCAAGAGCAAGGTTGAGCGGGTTAACCCCGTTCATATGGGGCTTTTGCGACTTCTTCCAAGCCGCGAGCGGGTTTTTTGGCCACGGCGTTAACTCGCGGGCACGTTAAACGATCCGCTTGGGCAACGCCAATGGCGCAAATAGCCGCCAAAAGGCGGCTTTCTTGTGCCCCTTCGGGGCTCATGCTAGCGACCCGGCGATTTCCCCGCACTCGACGCCCGTGAATCTACGGCTGGAGCAGCATCATGACGAGCCAGAATGGCGGACCCACCGCCGCAACCGCGCCGGGCCTCGGCATCCTCGGTCAGTATGTGAAGGACCTGTCCTTCGAAAATCCCAATGCCCCGCAGACCCTGATGACGCAGCCCGAGCTGCCGCCGGCGGTCGACGTGCAGATCAACGTCAATGCAAAGGCGATGGCCGAGCCGGACTTCGAGGTCGAACTGAAAATCGAGGTGCGCGCCGAAGACAAGAAAGCGGGCCGCGTGCTGTTCAATCTCGAACTCGCTTATGCCGGGGTGTTCCGCATCACCAACGTGCCGAAGGAAAACATCCAGCCGCTGTTGCTGATCGAATGTCCGCGGCTTCTGTTTCCGTTCGTGCGGCGAATCGTAGCCGACTCCATCAGCGAAGGCGGCTTTCCTCCGATCATGCTGCAGCCGGTGGATTTCGCGGCGCTGTTTCGCGCGCGCGCCGAAAGCGCCACCGCGGTCAAGTCCTGATCAGTCGGCGGCGCCGGAAGATTTTTCGTCGAGATAATCGAGCCAGATCGCCTTTTCGCCGAGCGAGACGACAAAGGCATGATGCGCTTCGGCTTCGGACTGGTGCAGCCGCGAGAGCTGCGCCGTCCGGCGCTTTGACGCGCCGTTTCTGCTGACGGTCAGTTCCTCGCGCACGGCTTCGACGAGGCTCAGCTTGGCCTGACGGCCGCCGGCAAGCTCCGCATAGACTTCCGCGAGCAATTCGGCGTCGAGCAGTGCGCCGTGCTTGGTGCGGCGGGAATTGTCGATGCCGTAGCGCGCGCAAAGATCGTCGAGCTTGTTGCCGCCGCCGGGATGCTTGCGGCGCGCGAGCATCAGCGTGTCGACCACGCGATCGCGCGTCGGCGCGGGCAAGCCGCACTTCTTCAGTTCGTATTCGATGAAGGTCATGTCGAAGCCGGCGTTATGGGCGACGAGCTTCGAATCGGTGCCGATGAACTCCAGAAACTGTTCGGCGACCGCGGCGAACACCGGCTTGTCGGAGAGAAAGGCGGCACTCAGGCCGTGCACGGCTTCGGCCTGGGGCGGCATGTCCCGCTCCGGGTTGATGTAAGCGTGATAGGTCGCGCCGGTCGGAATGCGATTGAGCAGCTCGACGCAGCCGATCTCGACAATCCGGTCCCCGGTTGAGGGATCGAAGCCCGTGGTCTCGGTGTCGAAAACGATCTCGCGCATCTTGAACTGCTTTGGTCAGTGCCTGCTTCGCGTCCAGCCCGGCTTCAGGACTTCCGCCAGAATCTCTTTAACCTGCATTCGGGCGGATTGGAGTCCGTCGCCGGTATTGATCACAAAATCCGCGCGCGCGCGCTTTTCCGAATCAGGTATCTGCCGCTTCAGAATGGCTTCGAATTTTTCCGGCGTCATCCCCGGACGCGCGAGAACGCGGGCGCGCTGCACCTCGGCCGGCGCGCTGACGACGATCACGGCATGGAACTTCGACGGGTCGCCGGTTTCAAACAGCAGCGGAATGTCGAGCAGCACCGCTTTGGCGCCGGATTTTTCCGCATCCGCCATAAATTTCGCGCGCAGGGTTCCGACCAGCGGATGAACGAGCCGCTCAAGCCGCGAAAGCGCTTCCGGGTTGCCGACGACCTGGGCCGATAGTTTTTCCCGGTCCACGGTTCCGTTCGCGGTGGTGCCGGGAAACGCGCGCTCGATCAGCGGCACGGCGTCGCCGGCATAAAGCCGGTGCACGGCCGCATCGGCGTCGAACATCGGCACGCCTTCCTCGACGAACATCTGTGCCGTCGTGCTTTTGCCCATGCCGACGGAGCCGGTGAGGCCGAGAATCATCATGCTTTACCGGCCTTTTGCGCATCCTTCAGGAGATCGGCGACCACGATTTCCCGCAGCGCCGCGGTCACTTTCGGCCGCACGCCGAACCAGCGCTCGAAGCCCGGCACGGCCTGATGCAGCAGCATCCCGAGCCCGTCGATCGTGGCGTGGCCGCGCTCGCGCGCCTGCCGCAAGAGATCGGTTTCGAGCGGCACATATACAATGT
>JAEZFA010000285.1 GCA_023417665.1 Pseudomonadota bacterium
ATCATCGGCCCGAACGGCGCCGGCAAATCGACGCTGTTCAATCTGATCAGCGGCCTCCTGCGCCCCAACGCGGGCGTTGTCCTGGTGGACGGCCGGGAGTTCAGAAATCCGACTCCGGACCGGATGCAGAAAGCGGGGCTGGCGCGTTCGTTCCAGATCACGAACCTGTTCTTCGAGTTGCCGGTCGCGGAAAACCTCCGGCTTGCCGCGCAGATTCTCGAACCGAAAAGCCGCTGGGCGCTCCCGATCACCATGAGCCGCGCGGCGGCGACGCGGGTCGAAGAGCTTCTTGAGCGCTTCGGACTGCAGGACAAGGCAGACTATCTCGTGGGCGCGCTGTCGCATGGCGAGCAGCGGCGGCTCGAAATCGCGGTGGCGCTGGCGTGCAAGCCGAAGATCCTGCTGCTCGACGAGCCGACGCAGGGCATGAGCCATGGCGACACCGAAGACACCGCGTCTCTAATCCGCTCGCTCACCGACGATGTCACCGTCCTTCTCATCGAACACGATATCGGGCTCGTGATGAAAATTTCCGACCATGTGCTGGTCATGCATCAGGGCCAGAAGCTCGCGGAAGGCAGGCCCGAGGAAGTGCGGGCAAATCCGGCAGTTCAGGCCGCTTACTTCGGACACGCATGATGCTGAAGCTCCGAAACATTCACGTTCACTATGGTCTCAGCCACATCATCCATGGCGTCGATCTCGACGTCGCGGCCGGCGAAGTGATCGGCGTATTCGGACGCAACGGCGTCGGGAAAACCACGCTGCTCCGTACGATCGCGGGATGGGTGCAGCCGTCGCAAGGCGAGATTGCGTTCGAAGGAACACGGATCGATGTCCTTGCGTCCGACGCGATCTGCCGGATGGGCGTCGGCTTCGTTCCGGAAGACCGCAGAATATTTCCCGGCCTGACCGTCGAGGAGAATCTGACGCTCGGCTTCCTGCAGGTGCCGAAGCGCTCGAACGCGGAGAACCGCGCGGCGCTTGAGCGGGTTTATGAGCGGCTGCCCCGCCTTCGCGAGCGGCGGACCCAGCTTGGGACCACGCTTTCAGGCGGCGAGCAGCAGATGCTCGCCATGGCCCGCGTGATGGTTGGGGACGCCAAGCTGCTCCTGATCGACGAGCCGAGCGAGGGGCTCGCGCCCATGATCGTGGAAGATGTGTACGGCGTCATTACCGAAATGAAGAAATCCAATCGTTCCATTCTTCTGGTCGAGCAGAACGTGCATCTCGCGTTGAAGGTATGCGACCGTTTCGTCGCGATCGAGCGCGGCAAGATCGTGTTTCAGGGCGATGCCCGTAACGACGCCGATTGTCAGGCGCTGTTCAAGATCATCGCGGTCTGACCACGGGGCGCGCGGCAAGCTTCAACCGCTTGCCGCGGCGTTTGCTGTGACGCCGCCGAATACCCAGCCCAGTGTGTCGTGCAGGGCGGTCGGTTTCGCGTCCGCGAGCAGATGGTTGCGAAGCTCGCGCTGCACGCCGACGGCGTGGTAGATTTCGCCGAACTGGCGCGAGGTGAGCTGAATACGCGCAGTTCGAAGATAGCGCTCGGCCTGGTAGTCCCGGAACGCCGCTTCGATCGAACTGTGGCGATCGACGATCTCGGCCAGCACCACCGCATCCTCGAGCGCCATGCAGGCTCCCTGAGAAATATAGATGTAGGTGGGGTGGGCGGCATCGCCGAGAAGCGCGACCCGGCCTTTCGACCATTCCTTCAGCGGCGGCCGGTCGCACAGCACCCACGCGCGCGACACGTCGATGTGCTCCAGCAGCGCCTTGACGTGCGGGCAGGCGTCGCGAAAGCGCTCAAGCATGATGTCGCGGTTTCCCTGCGGCTGTCCGCCGCCGGGCTTCATGTTCGGATCGCGGTAGCTCGCGCCGATGTTGAAAATCTCATCCCGGCGCAGCGGATAGTGGAAGAAGTCCTTTTCCGGTCCGCCCCACATGGTGACCGATTGCGAGTAGAGCTCCTGCGGAATTTCCTTGACCGGAACGACGCCTCGGCAAAGCACATAGTTATCGGTGGTAGGCTCGGCGCGGCCGAACAGCGTCGCGCGGGTTTCCGACCAGAGCCCGTCCGCCGCGATCATGGCGCGTCCTTCGTAGGTCGTGCCGTCGGCTGTCGTCACGACAACGCGGTCGTCGGCCTCCGCGAACTTCACGACCTTGCTGTTGGTCGCGAGCTTTACCTGCGGTACCGCGCGGCAGCCTTTCAGCAGCGCCTCCAGAATGTCGCCGCGGTGAAGCAGCGCATAGCGGTAGCCGAACCGTGCCACGAACTCATCGTTGATCGGAGACTGGTAGACGGGCGTTCCGGTCAGCATGTCGCCGAGCACCAGTTTTTCAGGGTAGGCGGCGTTTCGCTGGACGTCTTCCAGCACGCCCAGCGCCTTGAACGCCTTGAAGGCGTTGGGCGGCATCTGGATGCCCGCGCCGATTTCCTTGATCTCCGCTGCCTGCTCGAGAATTTGTACCGGATGCCCTTTGCGCCCGAGCGCGAGGCCCGCAGCAACGCCGCCGATGCCGCCGCCGACGATTACGATAGGCAGGTTTGTATTGTCTTTGCCGGGCATTTCGAGCGTCCCTGATCGGAGTGTTAGAGTC
>JAEZFA010000290.1 GCA_023417665.1 Pseudomonadota bacterium
GCGGCAGCCTGTGCGCCGACGCCCTTGCTGAACCACGGCGTGTCGATGAAGCCGGGGCAGATCGCGTTGACGCGGATCTTCGGGGCGAGCACGCGGGCCAGCGAAATCGTCATGGTGTTAAGCGCGCCTTTGCTCGCCGCATAGGCGACCGACGAGCCGACGCCGGTAACGGCGGCGATCGAAGAGGTCATCACCACGCTCGCCTTGCCGGAGGCTTCGAGTAGCGTGCGCGCGGCGCGGATCATCTGGTAGGGGCCGACGGTATTGACGCCATAGACGCGGAAAAAATCTTCCTTCGAGAGCGCGTCGAGGTCGCCGTGGTTCGGTGCCATCTTGGTGATGCCGGCATTGTTCGCCAGCGCATCGATCTTGCCGAACTTCGCGGCTGCTTCCGCGATCTTCCGGCAGTCGGCGTCTTCGGCGACATCGCCCTGAACCACCGCGACTTCCGCGCCTGCCTTGCGGCAAAGATCGGCGGTTTCCTCGGCTTCCTTCGCGCTGCTTGCGTAATTCACCACCACGGCCTTCGCGCCGCGTTGCGCCGCGCCGATCGCAATGGCCGCGCCGAGGCCGGTGGATGAGCCGGTTACCAACACAACTTTTCCGTCGAAATCCGCCACGTTCGCGCTCCCTGAATTTTCGTTTTGTTCTAGCTAGCGCAACCCTCGCGGGGCCGCCAGAGGCGCATTACCTGCGAGGTAATGGCTTCAGGAAGAGGGCTGCGTTACACCTTCAACATGAACGCAACCAAGGCAGCCGGCGAAGTCCTGCGCGAGTGGCGCCAGCGCCGCCGCATGACGCAACTCGATCTCGCGCTGGAAGCCGAGATTTCCGCGAAGCATCTGAGCTTCGTCGAAACCGGCCGCGCGCAGCCGAGCCGGGAGATGGTGCTCAATCTTGCCGAGCGGCTCGAAATGCCGTTGCGCGAACGCAATGCGCTGCTCATCGCCGCCGGGTTCGCGCCGGTCTATGCCGAGCGGCCGCTGTCCGATCCGACGCTCGCGAAAGCCCGGGAGGCGGTGGAACTCGTCCTGAAAGGACACGAGCCGTTTCCTGCAGTCGCGGTCGATCGTCACTGGAACGTCGTGTCCGCAAACAAGCCAATCGGCATTCTGCTTGCTTCCGCTTCGCACTCACTTTTAAAGCCGCCGCTCAACGTGATCCGCATCAGCCTGCACCCGGAGGGTTTGGCGCCGCAGATCGTGAACTTTCACGAAGTGCGCGCCCATCTGATTGCGCGGCTGAAGCGGCAGATCGATCTTTCCGGCGACACAAAGCTCGCCGCACTGTTGCAGGAGGTGTCCGCGTATCCGAAGCCGTCGCGCAGCGTTGTGCCGATCCGCGAAGGCAATGCCGACGATGTCGTCATCAAGACAATTCTCGACACGCCCGCCGGCCGCCTTTCGCTGTTCAGCACCATGACGATCTTCGGCTCGCCGGTGGATGTCACGCTTTCAGAGCTTGCCATCGAGTCGTTCTTCCCGGCAGACTCCGAAAGCGCCGAACTTCTCCGGAAAATTTCCGCATAGAACCCATGAATGTCCAGTCGTCTGCCGCCGCGCCGCATGCGAGCGGAATAGGCCTCGCGCTGATTGCGCTCATGCTCGGCAATCTTGCAACCGGTCTTGCGGTCATGGCGCCGACGGGCATGATCAGCATGCTTGCGAAAGACCTGTCGGTTTCCATTCGCGATGCAGGCTTTCTCGTCACGGCCGGTGCAATCATGCTTTGCGTGGGCTCGCCAGCGATGGCCTGGGTGACGACGCGCATCGACCGGCGCTCATTGCTGTCGGCGGTGCTTCTGGCCGTTGCGATCTGTCATGTGCTCTCTGCGCTTGCGCCGAATTTCTGGACGCTGCTTGCGACCCGCGTTGCCATGCTGGCGGCGGCGGCAGTTTATACGCCGCAGGCCGCGAACGCGGTCGCCTTGCTGGTGCCGCCGGAGCGCCGGGCGTCTTCCATCGCGCTGGTTTTCCTCGGCTGGTCGGTGGCGGTTGCGGCGGGCTTGCCGGGGATCAGTCTGGGCACGCAGGCGTTCGGCTGGCGCACAGTGCATGGCGTCTGTGCGATCATTACGCTCGGCGCCGCGGCGCTCAATTACTACGCGCTCCGGCCGGGTCTGATCGGCGAGCCTTTGTCGCTGCAATCCTGGGTCAGTGTTGCGCGCAATCCGTTGATGCTGATGCTGCTCGGTATCACCACGCTGCAAACCAGCGGGCAGTTTGCCTTGCTCACATATTTTGATCCGCTGACGCGGATGCGGACCGGCGGCGGCGCGGAATTGATCGCATCGCTGTTTTTCGTGTTCGGAGTCTGCGGCTTCATCGGCAATCTGCTCGCGGCGCGTCTTGCGGCCGGCATCGGCGCGTTGCGGACCTCGGTGTTCTTCCTGTGCTCGCTTCTGACCGGAATCGTATTCTGGTCGCTCAATTCACCGGTACTCGGGACGATTTTCGCGACGGTCGCGTTCTGGGGGCTCGGCTTTGCGGCGTTCAATTCGATGCAGCAGGCAAGGTTGATTACGGCCAGTCCCGCGCTTTCGAGCGCGACGGTCGCGCTCAATACATCGGCGCTCTATGTCGGGCAGGCGGTCGGCTCGGCACTGGGCGGGCTGTTGTTTGCGCGCGGGCTTTATCCGGAGATCGGATACATGAGCGCGGTCTTCATGATCGCGGCGCTTTTGCTCATCATTCCGACGCGCAGCCGAAGCTGATCATTTTCCGGCTCTGGTCTTCCTGGTCTTGTCGGGGTGAACCGGATCGCAGCCTGCGCTCTTGCGGATGATCGCGTGCAGTTCTTCGAGTTCCTTGTCGGTCAGGTCCTCAACCTGCGCAAACTCGTTGCGGGCACCGCTCATTTTGATGATCAGTTCGGAGAGCTTGACCTGCACCGCAAGTGCATCGCGATTTTGCGTGTTCTGGATCAGGAAGACCATGAGGAAGGTCACGATGGTCGTGGACGTATTGATGATGAGTTGCCAGGTATCGGAGAAGCCGAAAATCGGGCCGCTGATCGCCCAGACCAGAATGGTCAGCACCGCGATCGTAAAAATCCACGGGCTTCCGGCGAAGCGCGAGGTGTGATGCGCGAAGTTCGTGAACCAGTTGTCGAGCCGGTCGCCGAAAGAGTGATGGGCGCGGGAGGTCACTTTCTCGACCTTCGTTGCGTTCCGGCTGGTTGCGTTCTTGCTTTTGGAGCGAGTGTAGCGAGTGGAGCGGGCCATCGGTGTGCCTCGGGCTGACAGCCCTTGCTAACGCCGGATGCCGCAAATCCGTTCCCGGTTCAGCCTCGATAGATCCATGCGTTCTGCCGCATGAGGCCTTCGCCGCCGATCTGCTTCATCACGAGGTCGCGGCCGAAGCCGAAGGGCCGCGGCATGTGATAGATGCGGCCGATGTTGCGGGCGGCACTCTGAATTTGCGTGGCGCGCGGTTTGCGGAGCCGCTCGTAGGCCTGCAACGCTTCCGGAACGTCGCCGGCATTGCGCATGGCGCTGCCCAGCGCGACTGCATCCTCGAGCGCGGTCGCCGCGCCCTGCGCAACAAAGGGAAACATGCCGTGGGCGGCATCGCCCAGAAGCGCGACCGGGCCTTCGGCCCAGCGCGGCATTAGCGGTGCTTCGAAAATCGACCAGCGCCGAAAGGCGTCGGCCGCGGCAAGCACGGCGCGGGGTGCTGCGTGCCAATCCTGAAAATAGGGAAACAATTCGGTCCCGGAGCGGGCTTCGCCCCAGGATGCGGTGGGCTCGCTGTCGGTCGTTACGGCGACGAGGTTGATCTCGCCGCCGTTGCCGACCGGATAATGTACAAGATGCGCGCCGGGGCCGAGCCAGACCCGCACGCTCTCCGGTTGTTCGACATTCGCGGGAAGTGCGTCGGCAGGAATGGTCGCCCGCCACGCCGACATGCCGCCGTGGCGCGCGGCGCTGCCGCGGTCCAGTTGTGCGCGGACCACGGAGCGGATGCCATCCGCGCCGATCAGCGCGTCGCCTTCGATGTCTTCGGTTTTTCCGCCGGTCAAAAGATTGGCGCGAGCCCCGCTGCCGCTCGCGCTGAAATCCGTGACTGCGCTGCCGAAGCGCAGTTCGATCTCGGGGCGGGTGCTTGCGATCCGGTGCAGAACTTCATGCAGGTCGGCACGCAGGCAGACGAGATAGGGCGCGCCGAATTTCTCGCGCATGACCTTGCCGAGTGTCATAACGGCAAGCGTCGCCCCGCTCAGCGCATTGGCGACAAGCAGTCGCTCCGGCTCGGCGGCACGGCTCGCGAGCAAATCCAGTGCGCCGAGCGAGGCCAGCGCACGCGTCGCATTGGGCGAAAGCTGAATGCCCGCGCCGGAAGTGTCCGGGGTTTCGTCGCGTTCGAAAACGATGACACGATAGCCTGCATCAGCAAGCGCGATCGCGGCGGCGAGGCCGCCGATCCCCGCGCCTGCGATCAGGACCGTGCGCGAAGGCGACACGGAGGAATGAAGTTAAGCAGCCGCGGACGCGCGATAGGCGCATTCCGGCGGATTGGACTCGTCGGCTTTCAGCTTCGGATTGTAGCGATAGAGCGTCGAGCAATAAGGGCAGATGATCTCGTGTTCCGAACCCATGTCGAGATAGACGTGCGGGTGGTCGTAAGGCGGGTTCGCGCCCACGCACTTGAATTCGTGCGCGCCGATTTCGATCACGGGAATCCCCGCATCGTTGTGGAAGTGCGGGACGACGGAAACAGCCATGGCCAAGTCCTTGATTTCTCGGCCGGACCATAGCGGCGGGGCGGGGCCATTTCCAGTGCGGGCCACGCGACCCTTTGACAATTCCCCCGGCCGGTGGATATTTCGCAACAGGCCGCTGCGAGCCTGCCGCTTGCGCCTTCGGGCATGGTGAATTGCAGCAGACGTTTCGCGCTCCTTCTTCTGGTCCCGAGCAAAACCGGCGGATCGAGTCAGCAATGCAAGCACTGACGAGGACTGCCGGAAGCAAAAGGATCGGAACCATGCGCGATTTTCGCGATTCCAAACTCATGGCCAAAGACCTGCGCGCGGCGCTTGCCTCACGCAATGTCGAGATTTCACATTCAGACGCGCTCGAACTCGTGGCGAAGCAACACGGCGTCGACAACTGGAACGTGCTTGCCGCGAAAATCGGCGGCGCTGAAGAGCCCAAAGCGGACGGCATCGCCTTCGAACTGCCGATCCCGGTGCTGCGCACGTTCGATGAAGCCAAGGCGGTCGAGTTCTACATCGACTTTCTCGGCTTCAAGCGCGACTGGGATCATCGCTTTGCGCCGGGGCTGCCGCTCTACATGCAGGTGTCGCGCGGCAGCCTGATCTTGCACCTGAGCGAGCATCACGGCGACGCCAGCCCGGGCTCGACGGTCTTCGTCTGGATGACCGGCACCGAGGCGCTGCACCGGGAGCTGATCGGGAAGAAATACAAGAACTCCCGTCCGGGCCTCGAAACGGTGGACTGGGGGCGGGAGCTGCAGGTGCCGGATCCGTTCGGCAACCGCATCCGCTTCGCAGAGCGCAACAAAACCGGCTAGGCTTTCCTACAGGCCGCGCGAAGCGGCGTGGAGGAAACAATGCCGCGTGTTGTCTACGAGCGTGACGGGCGCATTGCGCGCGTCACGCTCAACCGTCCTGACGCGATGAATGCGATCGACATGGAGTTGCCGGGCGAACTCGCCGCGGCGATCGAGAAGGCGAACGCCGATCCGAAAATTCACGTCATCGTGCTCGCTGGCGCGGGCAAGGCGTTCTGCTCCGGCTACGATCTTTCGCTGTTTGCCGAGCAGGGCGGCAGCAATCCCGGCGTGCAGGAGATGCCGTGGGACCCGATGAAGGACTATCAACTGATGATGGGCTTCACCGAGAAGTTCATGGCGGTGTTTCGCTCCTATCGCCCGGTGATCTGCAAGGTGCATGGCTTTGCCGTCGCGGGCGGCTCGGACATCGCGCTCTGCTCGGACTTCGTGATCATGGGCGAGGATGCGCAGATCGGTTACATGCCGGCGCGAGTCTGGGGTTGTCCGACCACCGCGATGTGGGTCTATCGCCTCGGTATGGAGCGCGCGAAGCGCATGCTGCTTACCGGGGACAAGATCGACGGCCGTGAAGCGGAGCGGCTCGGGCTCGTGCTGAAGGCGGTTCCGAACGAGGAACTCGACCGCGAAGTCGATACGCTGGCGGAGCGCATGGCTTCCGTGCCGGTGAACCAGCTCATGATGCAGAAGCTGATGATCAATCAGGCCTACGAGAACATGGGGCTGAAGACGACGCAGATGTTCGCGACGATCTTCGACGGCATCACCCGCCACTCGCCGGAGGGCATGGCGTTCAAGCGCCGCGCGGAAAGCGTGGGCTGGAAGGAGGCGGTGCGGGAGCGGGATCTTGGAACCTATGACTGGACCGCCGACCGGCCCATTAACCGTCCCGACTGAACCACTTGGAAAATGCCGCAATCGCACCCCATGTATGGCGTCATGAAAGGTCTTTTCATCCGCTTGGCCGTTGTCGCGGCGCTCGGTGCCGGCGTGTTTTACACGCTGCCGGAAGCGACGCGGGGTATGGAACTGGCGCTTGCCGCCGAAAATGACCCGGCGAAGCTCGCGGATTTGCGCCTGAAGCACTTCGACGCCGCGGCGGCCGCACACGAGATCGAGGATGCATTGAAGGCAGGCGACGCGGAACTTGCGGCGAGTTTCGTCGCGCTTGCCGGCGAGCGTGCGATCGAACTTCCGAAAGAGCTGCTCACCCGCGTCGAGCAGGCGAACTCGTCCGCTGCCGCCACACGCCGCGGCATCTATAACTTCGCGCATGGTTTCATCACCGGCGAGCCGCAGGATTTGACCGGCTTCGCGGGCGCAGCCACCGGCGATCTCCTGGTGTTCGGCGATATTCGCGACATCGTGCGCGAGGGCTCGCGCTGGGCGCGCGGCATGGAAACCGATCCGCTCATCATGGGTCTTGCCGCCGCTGGATTGGCAGTGACCGGCGTGACCTATTTTTCGTTGGGCGCGGCGGCACCGGCGCGGGTCGGTTCGACGCTCGTGAAGGTCGCGCGGCGCACCGGCAAGCTTTCGGCGAAGCTCGCCGATGACGTGACGGTGCTTTTGAAAGCCCGGCGCACCGGCCGCGTCACGACCGCGCTCACCGACGTCGCGCAGATTCAGCGCCGCGCCGGTACGCGCGTCGCGCTCGAGAGTATGCGCCATGCCGATAATGTGGGCGATCTCGCTAAGGCGAGCCTGCTTGCGGAAAAGAAAGGCAAGTCCACGCTCGCGATCTTCAAGACGCTCGGCCGCGGCGCGATTGCGCTCGGCGCTGGTGCGCTTGCGATCGCCGGCTGGACCATCGGGGCCGCGAGCAGCCTCATGTTCTTCGTGATTGCCGTTGTGAGCTTCTGCGCGGCCGTGCTGCGCTGGCTGTGGCCGTCCCGCAGGCCGGAACGACAGGCATCGCGTCGCGGCGGCTGGGCGATCCGCTCGGTACGGTGGTTGTCGGAGCCGCTCTGGGCACGGTCTGCGCCGGCCACGCGCTGATCTCATCCGCAAAATTCGATAGCGCGCCGTAGCGGCATGCCGCTGCCGCATGGGATTTATGCTGGCGAATCCCGGCCTGGGTCGTTAGACCAGCGCGCGAAATGCCAACATTTACCTACAACGACACCACAATCTCCTATCTCGACGAGGGCGCGGGCGATCCCGTGCTGCTCGTGCACGGCTTTGCATCCAACAAGGAAGTGAACTGGATTTTCCCGGGCTGGATAGGTCCGCTGAAAGATGCGGGCTATCGCGTCATCGCGCTCGACAACCGCGGCCACGGCGCATCCACGAAATACTACGACACCGCGCGCTACAGCATCGCGGAAATGACCGGGGACCTGATCGCGCTGCTCGATCACCTCAAGATCGCGAAGGCCGATTTCGTCGGCTATTCGATGGGAGCGCGGATTTCCGCTTACGCAGCGTCACATTATCCGTCGCGGGTGCGGTCGGCGACGCTGGGCGGCATGGGCATCAATCTCACGCAAAGCGTTTCCAGCGGCGATAGCGTCGCCAAGGCGCTGGAGGCGCCGAGCGCCAAGGATGTGACCGATCCGACGGGCATCGCTTTTCGCAAGTTCGCCGAGCAAACCAAAAGCGACCTGAAGGCGCTGGCCGCGCTTTCCTATTCGCACCAGCGCATCGTGCCGCGCGAGGATGCCGCGCGCATTCGCGTGCCGGTGCTGGTGGTGGTCGGCACCAAGGACGATATCGCGGGCTCAGGCGAGGAGCTTGCCGAACTGATCCCAGGCGCAAAGTTCGTCTCGCTGCTGGACCGTGATCACATGCGGACGGTTGGAGACGCCAGGTTCAAGCAGGCCGTGATCGATTTCCTGCGGGAGCGGCCCTAGTGTGGTGGTTCGGAAATCCGCTCATTCTTGCCGTGCCCCCTTTAAGCGGATTTCCGAACCAAACCACACTAGAATCACAGGTTTGCTAGTGTCCTTCGAATCCGAAGTCCGCTCACGAGCAAGCCTCAGCATGAAGCGGACTTCGGATTCGGGACACTAGATGCTGGAACGCGCCCCGCGCACGGAGACCTTCACCGGCTCTTCGGGCAATAAGCTTGTCGGCGACTTCTACGGCAAGGGCTCGCGACCGGTGCTGCTCCTGCATGGCGGCGGGCAGACGCGCCATGCCTTTGCCGGCACCGCGCAGGAACTCGCGAAGGCAGGATGGACCGCGCTCGTTCTCGATCAGCGCGGGCACGGCGATTCCGAATGGATCGCGGATGGCTCCTATACCGCGCCGGATTTTGCGAACGACGCGCGTGCGGTGGCGGCCGAACTCAACAGACGCTTCGGCAAGCCGCCGGTGCTGGTCGGCGCGTCGCTCGGGGGCATGGCGGCGATGCTGGCCGAAGGCTTGTCCTTCGACGAAGGCCGCACGCCGAACTTCGCAGCGCTTATTCTCGTCGACGTGACGCCGCGTTTCGACCCGGAAGGGGCGATGAAGATACGCGACTTCATGCGCGGCAAGTCGCTCGAAGGTTTTGCCGATATTGAGGAGGCGGCCGACGCGGTTGCCGAGTATCTGCCACACCGGCCGCGGCCGTCGTCTACCGAAGGGTTGCGCAAGAACCTCCGTCAGCGCGACGGCCGCTGGTACTGGCATTGGGACCCGCGCTTCTTCGACGGCCCGAAGCCGATCGGCGGTGACAAGCCGCATTATGACGACGAGCGGGTGGAGGCGGTGCGCAACCTGCGGATCCCGGCGCTGCTGGTGCGCGGCGGTTCTTCGGAGCTCGTCAAGGAAGCGCATGTGAAGGAGTTCCTTTCGCTCGCGCCGCACGCGAAATTCGTCGATGTCGCGGGTGCGCGTCACATGGTTGCCGGCGACCGGAACGACGTGTTTTCGGCTGCAATCGTCGATTTTCTGGCGGAGTTGGCGGACTGATCGCCTGAGCCGAAAAGCTGAATCTTCTGAATCGCTTACGGGGTGCTGCTGATATCGGGATTCCGCGTGAAGCACTTCGTCTTCAGGATCCGATTCAGTTGAAGTTGAGATTCAGATTCAGCGAAAAGCGGAGTCGTGCCGGGCGTTTCCCGCTTCAAGTTCAGATTCAGGCGAACCTTGCGGCTCTGCCTCATGCGGCCGCTTATTCGCCCCTGAAATGTGCTTTGCGCTTCTCCAGAAACGCGGCGCGACCCTCACGATAATCGGCGCTGTCGAAGCAGCGGTCGGCGGCTTGCTTGACCGCTTTCATGTCGGCCGCGAATTCATATCCCGCGGCGTGGCTGATCGCGAGCTTGCCGGCCTGGAGCGAGAGTGGTGCGTTCTGCGCAATCGTCAGCGCAAGTTTCTCAACTTCCGATTCAAGCGCATCGTCCGCCACCAGCTTGTTGATCAGCCCAAGCTTTTCGGCTTCCGCGGCCTTCACGCGGCGTGCGGTGTAAAGCAAATCCTTCGCCTGCGGCGCGCCGATCGCGGCGACGATGTAGCGGATCGCGGAAGGCGGGTAGGCCAGACCAAGGCGCCCCGGCGGAATCGCGAATTCGGCGGTTTCGCTCGCGATCCGCAGATCGCAGGCGGCGGCGATCCCGAGGCCGCCGCCGATGCAGAAGCTGCGGATCATCGCGATGGTCGGAAGCCGGCAGGCGGCAATCGTCTCGAATGCGACGACATTCGCATCCTCATAGGCGCGCGCACCTTCGGCATTGGCGCGTACCGTCTCGAACTCGGAAATATCCGCGCCCGAGCAGAACGGCAGGTTGCCTGCACCACGCAACACCACCACGCGCAGCGCGCGGTTCTTCGCGAATTCGGTTACGCAGCGGGCGACCTCCTTCCACATCTCGAAGGAGAGCGCGTTCTTGCGCTCCGGACGGTCAAGGACCAGGTAACCAACGGGACCGTTTATCTCTGCGCGGACCTGTGATTTTGCGGGATGCGTGGCATGCATGGCTGGAACGAGGCCGAATGCTTAGGGTTTCAAGGGTATCACCCCGTAGCAGATTTCTGCTAAAAGGCCCTAACCCCAATCCTTTCAAACCTGATCGGAGCAGCGCTCATGGCCCTGCATAAGAAACTCCCACAAGGCGTTCAGGCCATTGACCCCGTATGGTCGCGCGTGCGCGACGAGGCGGAGGAGTGCGCCCGCCGCGAGCCGGCGCTCGCATCGTTCATTTTCACGACGGTGCTGAACCACGACACGCTTGAACACGCCATCGCCCACCGTGTGGCGGCCCGCCTTGGCTCAAGCGACGTTTCAAGCGAACTGATCGTGCAGGCTTTCCGCGAGGCGCTGGATGCCGAACTTTCCATCGGTGCTGCCATGCGGGCCGATATCGTGGCGGTCGCCGAACGCGATCCGGCGACCTCGCGCTATCTCGAGCCCGTACTCTATTACAAAGGTTTCCATGCGCTGCAGGCGCATCGCCTCGCGCATTATCTCTGGCATCGCGGCCGCAAGGATTTCGCGCTCTATCTCCAGAGCCAGTCGTCGTCGGTGTTCGGCGTCGACATCAATCCGAACACCAAAGTCGGCAAGGGCATCTTCATCGACCATGCCACCGGCGTGGTGATCGGCCAGACTGCGGTGATCGACGACGACGTTTCGATCCTGCAGGGCGTGACACTCGGCGGCACCGGCAAGGAGCAGGGCGACCGGCATCCGAAGATCGGCCGCGGTGTGCTGCTTTCGGCGGGCGCGAAAGTGCTCGGCAATATTCAGGTCGGTTCCTGCGCGCGCGTTGCGGCGGGCTCGGTTGTGTTGAAGCCGGTTCCGGCGAATGTGACGGTGGCGGGCGTGCCTGCGCGCGTGGTTGGCGATGCCGGCTGCCGCGACTCGGAACCCTCGCGCTCGATGAACCAGATGTTCGACATGCCCTTCATGGGCGAGGCAATCTGACATTTTCTTCCGGCTTGCCGGATCATGGAAGGCGCGGGTAGGTTGCCCGCGCTTTCGCTTTCTTCCGGAGATTCCCCTTGGAACGCGCTGAACTCGACCGCCTGCAGGACTATCTGCGCCGCATGCTCAATCCGGAAATCGGCGTTGCCGCTCGCGCGCGCGTCCAGAACATGGCGGAACTGATTTTGGGCGACGAGCCGATCGGCCGCATCACCGTGGACGACGAGGATGGCGATCGCTCTTTCAACGTGACAGTGCCGATCGAGATGCCGGCGACCAATCCCAATCTGAACGAGGCGGTGCGCGGAAAATTCGGCAACGAGAAACTCCGCGTGGTGCCGCGTCCGAAGAAGACGGACTCTTCGGAAATCTATCTTGAAGACGAATATATCGCCGTGCTGTTTCGGGACGACGCCTCGGGCCGCTCCTGGACCTTCGAGATGGCGGTGCTCGACATCGATCTCGAACCGGAAGAGTAAGTTTCGTTTCTCGCGCGAAAAATCACGTCAGATGCGCGATTAACGCTGTCTCCGGAATCGCCTTGCGCCGCGCGTTAAGACTTTATTAACCTCGCCACCGATGGGCGAAAGCGCCCGTGGGTATGGGTGGCGTTCGTGATTTCCGGTCAGGCCTTACAGTCGTTTTATGCGCTGGCGTTCGGCTTCAGCCTCGCCGGCATGCTCTGCTCCGGCTATCAGGTTTTTGCCGAGCGTCCGGCGAGTTTCCGGCTCCTGAACGAGACTCGTCTGCGGGCGCTGTCCGCTATTCCGTTTCTGCTCTTCGCCGCACCCTTCATCATCTTTCGCAACACGCTGCGCGGCCGCGTCCATGAAGATCGCAATATCGGCTTCGTCGCGATAGCGACCGTGCTTGCTGGTTTCTGGAGCCTGTTTGCGGGGACGGCGGCGATCGAGGCGTTGCGTTATGCAGCCGGAATAGGCGGTTAATCTCGCGCTTTTCGACATCGCGTGGCATGGTCGGGCGAGATCGTCACTGCTTGAGAGTCGTCAATGCCCCTCTATGAGTTCGAAGGTATCCGGCCGGAAGTCCCCGACGCCGGCAAGTTCTGGGTCGCGCCCGATGCGACGCTGGTCGGAAAAGTGCGGCTCGCCGAGAATACGAGCGTCTGGTTCAACGCGGTGCTGCGCGGCGACAATGAGTGGATCGAAATCGGTCATTCGTCGAACGTGCAGGACGGTTGCGTGTTGCACACCGATCCGGGATTTGCGCTGAGGGTGGGAGAGGGCTGCACCGTCGGTCATCGCGCGATCCTGCACGGCTGCAAGGTCGGCGACAATTCGCTGATCGGCATGGGCGCGACCGTGCTGAACGGCGCGAAAATCGGCAAGAATTCGATCGTCGGCGCCAATGCGCTGGTCACCGAAGGCAAGGAGTTTCCCGACGGCTCGCTGATTGTGGGCTCGCCCGCGCGGGTCGCGCGCGCCATCGACGACAAGACGATTGCGTTCCTGAAGCTCGCCGCGGCGAGCTATTACACGCGCTGGCCGAAATACGCGAAAAGCTTCAAGCCGATTGCTGTGTGAGCGCGGCCCCGGCTTTCGCCGGAGCCGCTTGCGCGACTACGCAACAGTGCGGGTGTATCTCTGCGCTGACGGAAATCAGCGGAAGATCGAGAACAGATTGAAGTTGTTGGTTTCGGGTCGCGGTGCCGCGATCTGTACCGGCGGGGGATTGATGAAGCCACGCGCCATGCCGGTCCTGGCGTCGCCGTAGTTCCGGTAGCCGTTGGCTTCGAGATAAATGAAGAACTTGGCCTGACGCGGCGTCCACCAGCGCGCGAGCTTTGCCTGATACTTGCTCAGGCGAATGCAGCCCAGGCTTACCGGCGCGCCGAAGGTGCCGCCGGAGTCCAGTCCGCCTGCGATCTGGTGAATGCCGTTCGCGCGTTCGCCGGTATAGCCTTTGTCCGGCAGGAAATGCAGGAAGTTCGGCATCTCGATCGGACGCCCGCCGTTCTCGAACATTGCAATATGTGCGTGGCCGCCACCCATGCGCTCGTCACGCTTGGCGTCGGCGGGCGTGTAACGGCGGTCTGAACTCCAGTTGCGGTTCTGGATGACGTTGATCGGCGCGTAATAATTGTTGTTCGGGCGCTGCTGCCAGCGGCTCGATGACGTCACGAAGCGATAGACCAGCTTTGGCTTGCCGGCCTTGATTTCGCAGAAGTTCAAAGTCTGTCCCACGCACCAGCCGTTATAGACGCGCGCCTTGACGACGGGGTCGGTCTTGAATCGGTGAACCTGCTGGAGATAGTTGTTCAGGTCTTCCAGTTCGATCTCAAGGGCGGCAAGTTCGTCCGCCGGCGTTTCCTCGGCGTCGAGCAGCGACTTCGGCGTTTCTTTGGCGAGCGTTGCGATCTCGACCTTACGCGCAAGCGCGATCTTGCGAAGGCGGGGAAATTCCGTGAGTTCGTGGAGCCGCGAGATGTGCTCGGTCACGCCGCGGCAGTAACCTTCGTCGTCCGCGGAGTTCAGGTCCGCGACGATATAGCGATTGCGGATATTGTCCGCGAGCTTGTCGTTCTCGTTGACCGCCGCCGACATCGGAAACGGCGCGTCGGTTTTCACGTCCTTCAGCTTCTCGAACGGAATGCGGCAGGGGGCATCCATGTCGTGCAATTTGCTGGTCGACATCGATGTCGTCGTTCGCTGTGCGGCTGCCGGCAGCGTTGCAAGGCAGATCAGTGCCAGCCCCGAAAGGAGCACCAGGCGCATACGACCCCCCGTAAGCACATGAAGGAATTTGATTCCTTCGGGAACTTTGGGTGCTGGGTTCCGGCATTGCAAGGCGGATTGCGGTGCCATCTGTTCAAATTCCCGCGTGCTGGCGCGCATAATTTGCGC
>JAEZFA010000336.1 GCA_023417665.1 Pseudomonadota bacterium
TGGAGACGATGCGCGGATCGGTGGTGTAGACGCCGTCCACGTCGGTGTAGATGTCGCAGCGGTCGGCATGAATGGCCGCCGCCACCGCAACCGCGCTCGTGTCCGAGCCGCCGCGGCCGAGCGTCGAGATGCGCCCGGTTTCCTTGTTGATGCCCTGGAAGCCGGCGATCACCGCGACCTCGTTGCGCTCCTTGAAGCGCTTGATCAGTTCGTCGCCGTTCAGTCCCTTGATGCGGGCCGCGCCATGCGTGCCGTCGGTATAAAGCGGCAACTGCCAGCCCTGCCAGGAGCGCGCCGGTATGCCCATGCCCTGCAACACGATCGCGAGCAGCCCGGAGGTCACCTGCTCGCCGGAGGCGACCACCGCGTCGTATTCGCGCGCGTCATGCATCGGCGAGGCATCGCGGCACCAGCCGACGAGTTCGTTGGTCTTGCCCGACATCGCGGAAACGACGACGGCGACCTCGTGGCCGGCATCGACCTCGCGCTTCACATGGCGCGCGACGTTCCTGATGCGCTCGATATCGGCGACCGACGTGCCGCCAAATTTCATGACCAGACGGGCCATCACTTACTCGCGGGTGTTAACGAAACGCCGGGGCAAATCCTTCGCCCCGGCGGAAAAAGGCGCGTATAGATACAAGCCGGGGCGACCCCCCGCAACGGCGGAAATGGCCGGATTTGCTGGAATTTTTCCATGGTAGCGGCGAGCGGAAATACCACGATCGATCCTGCGGAAGTCTCGCGCTTCGCCGCGATGGCGAAGGAGTGGTGGGCGCCGCACGGCAAGATGCGTCCGCTGCATGCGCTGAACCCGGTGCGGATCGCCTTCATCAAGGATCTCGCCTGCGACCTTTTCGACCGCTCGCCCCGCAAGCTCGACTGCCTTGCCGGGCTTCGCATTCTCGACATCGGCTGCGGCGGCGGCATCCTCTCCGAACCGCTCGCGCGGCTCGGCGGCGACGTGGTCGGCATCGACCCGGCGGCGGAGAATGTCGAGGTCGCTAAACTCCATGCGGAGCAATCGGGACTCGCGATCGACTATCGCGCGACCACCGCCGAGGCACTGGCGGACGCGGGCGAGCGCTTCGACATCGTGATCGCCTCAGAAGTGGTGGAGCATGTTGCCGATCTCGCGCTGTTCACGAAGCGCGCAAGCGAGATGGTGAAGCCCGGCGGCTTCATGGCGGTCACCACGATCAACCGCACCATGAAGAGTTTCGCGCTCGCCATCGTCGGCGCGGAATATGTCCTGCGCTGGCTGCCGGTCGGCACGCACAGCTGGGACAAATTCGTGACGCCGGAGGAAATGCGCGACCACTTCGCCGCGAACGGCCTTGCCGAACTCGACCGCGGCGGCATCATCTTCAATCCGCTGACCGGCGAGTGGCGCCGCGGCAACGACACCGACGTCAATTACATGATCGCGGCACGAAAGGCCTGAGCCATGATCCTCGAACTGGTTCTCTTCAAGTCGCCACAGGACAAGTCGCGCGGCGAGATTCTGGAGGACGCCAAGCATACGCTCGCGCGCTGGCGGGCGAACCCGGACCTGCTGCGCAAGCACTATCTGCTGAGCGAGGACGGGCTGGAAGGCGGCGGCGTCTATATCTGGCCGTCGCGCGAAGCCGCCGAGAAGGGCCACGACGCCGAATGGCGTGAAGGCGTGAAGAAGCGCACCGGAGCCGAACCCGTCATCCGCTATTTCGACCTTCTGATGCTGCTCGACAACACGCAAAACAGCGTCACCCAGTTCGTCGACGGCGAGGCCCAGAAGATCGCGTGACCGCTCCCGACTGGCTCTGGATCGCCTTCACGATCGCAGCCGCGCTCCTGCAAACCGCGCGCAACGCGTTGCAGCGCGGGCTGACCAAAACCGCAGGCACTGCGGGCGCCACCCATGTGCGCTTCCTGTTCGGCCTGCCGTTCTCGATACTTTTTCTGGCGCTGATCGCCATTGCGACGAAGTCGCCGCTGCCCGCGCCGGGGCTGAGCTTCTTCCTGTGGTGCACGCTCGGCGCAGTCTCGCAGATTTTCGCGACCGCCCTGATGCTGATGGCGATGCAGAACCGCTCCTTCGTGGTCGCGATTGCCTACATCAAGACCGAGCCGGTGCTGGTCGCGATCTTCGGGCTCGCCTTTCTCGGCGACGCCCTGAGCTGGCCGGTCGCGGCGGCGATCGTCATTGCCACGGCCGGCGTGATCGCGATGTCCTGGACGCCTGGTGTTGCCGCGGCAAATTCCATGAGGCCCGCGGCACTCGGCATTGTCGCAGGCGCGTTCTTTGCGCTTGCCGCAGTCGGCTTCCGCGGCGCTGTGCTGTCGCTGCCCGACGCCGCACAGGTTTTGCTGCCCGCCGCCTATACGCTGGCCTGGAGCCTCGCGATCCAGACCGCGCTCCTGTCGCTCTGGCTTGCCTTCTTCGACCGCAAGGTCTTCGGCGCGATCCTGCGCGCGTGGAAGCCGTCGATTTCGGCGGGCTTCGTCGGCGCGCTCGCCTCGCAATTCTGGTTCATGGCATTTGCGCTTGCGACCGCCGCGAGCGTGCGCACGCTGGCGCTGATCGAGGTGCTGTTCGCGCAGGTCGTGTCGCAGGGCCTGTTTTCACAGAAGACAACGACGCGCGAAGCCGCCGGCATTCTCCTGCTGGTCGCGGGCATCCTGCTTCTGCTCTGGACGCATCCGAACTAGGGCGAAGCACGATGTATGAAGAGCAACTCGTCATGGCCGGGCTTGTCCCGGCCCATCCACGTCTTTGCAACTTTGATAATCCGCAAGGCGTGGATGCCCGGCACAAGCCCGGGCATGACGAAGTATAGCAAGCACCACACTTCTGGGCCGTACGCACAACCAAGCGTTTAAACAGGCTTAAACAATCAGTTCCGGTCGTCCGGCAGGATCGGCAGCGGATGAATTTCCACCTCGTCCTCGAGCAGCGACTTCACCTCGTCAGGCGATGCTTCGCCATAGATCGAGCGCCGCTCGATCTCTTCGTTGTGCATCTTGCGTGCGAGCTCCGGAAATTTCTCGCCGACGTTCTCTGCGTTCTTGGTCACATGATCGCGAAGCTCGCGCAGCTTCTGCCGAAATTCGGCTTCCTCCGGCGTCATCATCGCGACCGGCGCCTTCTCGTCGGCGGGCTTCGCGCGGGCGCCCTTGTCGGTCCGTCGCAGGCGCGGCGCCATGACCTGCTTTTCAATTGCATGCGACCCGCAGACCGGACATTCGACGAGCTTCTTCTTGCGCTGCGCGTCGTAATCACCCGACGAGCGAAACCAGCTTTCGAAGCCGTGACCGGCTTCGCAATGAAGATCGTAGCGGATCACGATGCTTTGCCGACCAGATGCAGATGCGCAGGCTCCTGCGCGGTACCGGCGACTTCAAAACGGCGGCCGTGTTCAAGCGACGGGATTCGGCTCCGCGCCTTCGTGACTTCCTCGACGTCGATCTCCGCGATCACCACCTGCGGATCAGTACCGCCTTCGGCGATCACACGGCCCCAGGGATCAACGATCAGGCTGTGTCCATAGGTATCGCGGCCGTTTTCGTGACGCCCGCCCTGTGCGGCGGCAAGCACGAAGGAGCCTGTCTCGATCGCGCGCGCGCGCTGCAGCACATGCCAGGGCGCCTCGCCGGTCTGCTTGGAGAACGCCGCAGGCACGCTGAGAAAATGCGCGCCCGCACTCGCAAGCGCGCGATAGAGCGCGGGAAAGCGCAGGTCGTAACAGATGGTGAGCCCGAGACGTCCCCAGGGCAGATCGGCCGTCACCGCGATCTCGCCGGGCTTGTAGGTATTCGACTCGCGATAACTTTCGCCGCCCGCAAGCTGCACGTCGAACAGATGAATCTTGTCGTAGCGCGTGATGATTTCGCCGGTGCGGTCGATCAGGAAACTGCGGTTCACCGCCTTGTCTTCCGAGGCCTTGATCGCAAGCGACCCGAGGTGGAGATAGGTTTTCAGATCCCGCGCAAGCTGGCGGAAAGCGGCGAGCGCGTCGTCGCGCTCCTCTTCCTTGAGCCGCGCGAACAGGCCGTCGCGGCCCTGTTCCATGATGTTGGTCATTTCCGGCGTCTGGATATATTCCGCGCCGAGATCCTTCGCCTCGCGGATCAGCCGTGTTGCGTCCTCGATATTCTTCTCGACCGAAAGCGTGGTGCGCATCTGCACCAGCGCGGCCTTGAATTTCGTCTGTGTTCCGGTCACCGGAAACTCCTGCACCTTGCTGGAACCATGATATCGGGTTTCAGACGGGATCGACAACCCGCGCCAGCGTCAGCACATCGACATGCGAGACACCCGCCCGGCGCAGAACCCGCGCGCAGGCGTTGGCGGTAGCGCCTGTCGTCAACACATCGTCGACCAGAACGATCCGCTTGCCCTTCATTTTATGCCGCTGCGCTTTGTCGATCGCGAAAGCGCCGTGCACGTTCTTCGCGCGCTCCTCCCGCGCAAGCCCGACCTGCGGCGGCGTCGCACGCACGCGCGTCAGCACCTCGTCGATCACCGGCAGCCCGGTGCGCTTCGATACCGCACGCGCAAGCGCCGCCGACTGATTGAAGCGCCGCTGGAACAGCCGGCTCCAGTGCAGCGGCACCGGCACCAGCGCATCGGCTTCGCGCAACACTTCCGCGCCCGCGCGCACAAGCCAGTTCGAGAACGGCTGCACGAGATCCAGCCGGTCGCCGTATTTCAGGAGATGCACGAGATCGCGCGCCACGTCGGAAAACCGCATCACCGCCCGCGCGCGGTCGAAGGCCGGCGGATTGGCGAAGGCGCCGGGCGAGATCAGTTCGCTGCCGCTGTCGTAGGCGAAGGGCGTTCCCAGCCGCGCGCAATAAGGCCGCTCGATGAAGCCGGCCTCGCGCCAGCACTTCGGGCACAAGGCGCCCGCGGCACCCGCCGGATTGCGGCAGGCAAGGCAGGTCGGCGGCAATACGCTATGCAGAAGGGCGCGGCCGCATCCCGCCACGAGTTGCGCGGCCCCTTCGATTGGCTGAAAAGCGCGGAACGCAAAAGCCATGATGGCGAGGCTAGCGCCGTTCCCGGCGCGATGCCAGTTTGCCTAGAACCCGCAAGGTCCCTTGCTCTTGAACGCGCCGCATATTCTTTTTGACCGGAATCTCTTCGCCGCCCGCCGGCGGCGCGCGGCGCAGGACGGCGCCGAGCGCTTTCTGCTGGCGCGCGCGCGCGAAGACCTGTTCGAGCGACTTGCCACCATTGCGCGGGACTTCCCGCGCGCCGTCATCCTCGAAACCGACGATGCGGAAGTGCTGCGCGATGCATTGATCGCCTCGGGCAAAAGCCGGCAGGCCGCAATATTGCCGATCACCGGAACGGCCGAAACCATCGAAGGCGGCACGCCTGCCGCCCATGATCTCGCGATCTCGCTTTTGTCGATGCAATGGCTGAACGACCTGCCGGGCGTGCTCGCGCAGACCCGACGCCTGCTGAAGCCGGACGGCCTTCTGCTCGCGGCCATGATCGGCGGCGATACGCTCTCCGAACTGCGCGACGTGCTGGCATCCGCCGAAAGCGAAGTCGAAGGCGGCATCAGTCCGCGCGTTTCGCCCTTCGTCGAAGTTCGTACGCTGGGCAGCCTCCTGCAACGCGCGGGATTTGCGCTGCCGGTCACCGACAGCGACCGGCTCACCGTGCGCTACGACGACATGTTCGCCCTGATGCACGACCTGCGCCGCATGGGAGCGACGAATGCATTGATCGAGCGAAGCCGGAAGCCGCTGCGGCGCGCCACGCTCTATCGCGCCGCGCAACTCTATCGCGAACGCTACGCCGATCCCGACGGGCGCATCCGCGCGACGTTCGAGATGCTATGGCTTTCCGGCTGGACGCCGCATGAAAGCCAGCAGCAACCGCTGAAGCCCGGCAGCGCCCGGACACGGCTTGCCGATGCGTTGCGCGCGGTCGAGTTTCCTGCCGGCGACAAAACCGGATCGAACAAGCCGGATTGAGTTTACGCGCCGAGCGCGTCCGCGATTTTCTTGAACAGATCGTCGCGCACCGATTCACCGACCAGACCGAGCGTGCTGACGATCGCGACTGCGACGCCCGCCGCGATGATCGCGCATTCGATCGCGGTCGCGCCGCGTTGGTCACGGGCGAATGCCTTGAGGGTGTTTGTCAGTCTCGTGGCCATGCTGGCTCCTGCCATATCAACCGGGCATCGCGATCAGTTCGATCAGGTGCGGGATCAGCGGTTCATCCGCGGGCGGCATCGGATAGTCGCGAAGCCGGTTCGGTCTGACCCAGGCGAGTTCTTGCCCCTCCAGCGGTCGCACATCGCCTTCCCAGCGCCGGCAAACCCACAGCGGCATCAGCAGCTGGAATTGCGGATAGGTATGGCTTGCGAACGTCAGCGGCGCGAGACACGCCTCCTGCACTTGGATACCCAGTTCCTCCCTCAATTCGCGGATGAGAGTCATCTCCGGCCGCTCGCCCGGATCGACTTTGCCGCCGGGAAACTCCCAAAGCCCCGCCATATCCTTGCCGGCGGGACGTTTTGCGAGCAGCACCCGGCCGTCTGCATCGATCAGTGCGCAAGCGGCGACAAGCAGCAGTTTCACGGAAAAGACCTGCAATTGGCGTTAAGAAGCACGGTCAACGATGGCTTAAGATTTAAGATAAAGGGCCGCCTTGGCTTCAAGCTAGCTTCGATAATCGCCGTTGATCGCGACATATTCCTTGGTCAGGTCGCAGGTCAGGACGCGATCCTTGCCCTTGCCGATCCCGAGCGCGATCTTCAGCGAGATTTCCGGCTTCTTCATCGCTTCCGACACCGCCGCCTCGTCGTAGGACGGATCGCGCGCACCCTTGTGCGCGACCCGGATGCCGTTGAACCAGATCGAAAGCCGGTCGCGGTCCGCGGGCTCGCCCGCCTTGCCGACCGCCATGACCACGCGTCCCCAGTTCGCATCCTCGCCGGCAATCGCGGTCTTCACGAGCGGCGAGTTCGCGACCGACATCGCGATCCTGCGCGCGGAAGATTTGTTCTTCGCGCCTTCGACCGTGATCTCGACGAGCTTGCGCGCACCCTCGCCGTCGCGTGCGACCTGTTCGGCAAGATTGCCGAGCACCTGCATCAGCGCCTTGCGGAACGCCTTGAGCGCGGGGTCCTTGGCTTTCGTGATCGCCGGCGCGCCGCGCTTCGCCGCAGCCCCGGTCGCGAACAGCAGAAGCGTATCGGAGGTCGAGGTGTCGCCGTCGATCGTGACGGCGTTGAAGGTGTCTTCCACCCCTTCGGACAGGAGCTTCTGCAAGGCTTTCCCCGAGATCGGCGCGTCGGTGAAGACGAAGGAGAGCATGGTCGCCATGTCGGGGGCGATCATGCCGGCACCTTTGGCGATGCCGCAGATGGTGACGCTCGCCTTGCCGAGTTTTGCCCGCGCCATCGCGGTCTTCGGAAAGGTGTCAGTGGTCATGATCGCGCGCGCCGCGTCGAGGAAATGACCCGGCTCCGCCCGCGTCAGGATTTCATCGAGCACGCCGTCGAATTTCTTCGCGTCGAGCGGCTCGCCGATGACGCCGGTGGACGCCACGAAAACTTCCGAAGGCTTGCAGCCGATCGCCTTGCCCGCGAGCTTGGTGGTGAAGCGGACCTGCTCGCGGCCGTTCCTGCCGGTAAAGGCATTGGCGTTGCCGGAATTCACGACAAGGCCCAGCGCGGTCCCGCGCTTGACCTGCTCGCGGCACCATTCGACCGGCGCGGACGGGCATTTCGAGCGCGTGAAGACGCCGGCGACCTGCGTCCCCTTGTCGAAGACGGCGAACAGCACGTCGGTGCGGCCCTTGTACTTGATGCCCGCCGATCCGGTCGCAAGCCGCACGCCCTCGATGGCGGGCGGATCGATGAAATCCTTCGGCGCAAGCGGCGAGACGGTCGTGCTCATGTTCAACCTCGTTCGGGCGGTTCTTATAGCAAAATGGCCGGAGCGTTTCAGGCTCCGGCCATAAGACGATTGCAAGACAGCAGGATTACTTCTTCTTGGGATCCGCCTTCGGGTCAGCCTTAGGATCTGCC
>JAEZFA010000339.1 GCA_023417665.1 Pseudomonadota bacterium
GCACATGATCATAGGTGCGGCCGTCGCCCATGACGCCCACGGTCTTCACCGGCAGGATCACCGCGAAGGCCTGCCAGATCTCGTCGTACAAACCGGCATTGCGGATTTCATCGAGATAGATCGCATCCGCAAGCCGCAGAATATCGAGCGCTTCCTTCGTGACTTCGCCCGGGCAGCGGATCGCAAGTCCCGGTCCCGGAAACGGGTGCCGCCCGACGAACACATCCGGCAGTCCCAGTTCGCGCCCGAGCTTCCGCACTTCGTCCTTGAAGAGTTCGCGCAAGGGCTCGACGAGCTTCATGTTCATGCGCGCAGGCAACCCGCCGACATTATGGTGCGACTTGATCGTCACCGAAGGCCCGCCGGTGAAGCTCACACTCTCGATCACGTCCGGGTAAAGCGTGCCCTGCGCGAGAAATTCCGCGCCACCGATTTTCTTGGCTTCCGCCTCGAACACGTCGATGAAGAGCTTGCCGATGATCTTGCGCTTCTGCTCCGGGTCGGTGACGCCCTTCAGTTCGCCAAGGAACGTCTCGCTTGCGTCGGCATGCACCAGCGGGATGTTGTAGTGATTGCGAAAGAGATCGACGACCGTCTTCGCTTCGTTGAGCCTGAGCAAGCCGTGATCGACGAAGACGCAGGTAAGCTGGTCGCCGATCGCTTCGTGAATGAGGAGTGCCGCGACGGAAGAATCCACGCCGCCTGACAGTCCGCAAATGACCTTGCCCTTGCCGACCTGCGCGCGGATGCGCTCGATTGCTTCCTCGCGGAAGGCGCGCATCGACCAGTCGGCCTTCGCGCCCGCGACTTTCAGCACGAAGTTCTGCAGGATCTTCGCTCCGTCCGGCGTGTGATAGACTTCCGGGTGAAACTGCATTGCGTAGAAGCGGCGCTTCTCGTCGCCGATGATCGCGATCGGCGAATTCGGCGCCTTGCCGAGCACGCGGAAGCCCTCGGGCAGAACGGTTACGCGGTCGCCGTGGCTCATCCAGACCGGATATTTCCCGCCCTTCTGCCACACGCCTTCGAACAGCGGCGCGTCTTCCGTCACTTCCACTTCGGCGCGGCCGAATTCGCGGTGATGGCCGCCCTCGACCTTGCCGGCGAGTTGCTGCGCCATGGTCTGCTCGCCGTAGCAGATGCCGAGCACCGGAAGGCCGCTCCTGAAAATCGCAGGCGGCGCGGACGGCGCATTGTCGTCCAGCACCGAGGCCGGCCCGCCGGACAAAATCACCGCCTTCGGGTTCATCTTCTCGAAGGCGTCCGCCGCCTTCTGGAACGGCACGATCTCGGAATAGACGCCCATCTCGCGCACGCGGCGCGCGATCAGCTGCGTCACCTGCGAGCCGAAATCGACGATCAGGATCTTGTCGTGGTCGGGGGTGGAAGCGGCGGAAGGCTTGGTCGCCGCGCTGGCGGGGCTGCTCGTAGGGCTGCTCGTTTCGCTGCTCATGGCGAGGAACTACGGGATGGCGTTGCCGCCCGCAAGCGACGCTTTGCAGCGCCGCTATGCTTTCCAACAGCTTAAGGCGGCAGTCCGCCTCCCCGCGCTGCCCTAACCCGGCGTTAGGGCGCGGCGGGCTAAGGAAGTGCCATGAATTCGCCGTCCATCATCCCCGCCATTCCCGACGCCGCTGCCCGCCGCGCGGCGCTGTTCCGCGAAACGCCCCGCGATGTCGCCGAGCGCATCGCCCTCGGCCTCGCCTGGTCGCTGAAGCCGAAGCGCATTGCCGCCGTGCCGGCGGTCGCCCGCGTCTGGCTGCGCGACCTGTTCCGGGACGGCCGCGACCTTCCCGACCCGCTCCGGGCCGGCCCCGGCGGCATTGCCGGAATCGCCCGCGACCTGTCGGTCGAAACGCTGCTCGAAGCCTATCGGCGCACGCTCTATCCGTGGGGGCATGTCGGGCCCCTGAAATGGCTTTCCACCGACGAGCGCTGCGTGCTGTTCTTCAACGAACTGCACATCGCCAAGCGCCTGCGCCGGCAGATGAAGCAGAACGAATACCGCGTCACCTTCGACCGTGCGTTCGAAGACGTGATGACGGCATGCGCCGAGCGCCGACCGGGCCGCTGGCATCTCACCTGGCTGCGGCCGAAAATCATGCACGCCTTCGCAGCCCTTCATGATGCCGGGCACGCGCATTCGTTCGAGGTCTGGAACAAGGACGGCCTGCTGGTCGGTGGCGGCTATGGCGTCGCGGTCAACGGTGTCTTCCACACGGAGTCGCAGTTCTCGCGCGAGAGCAACACCTCGAAGATGGGCTTCACGCTGTTCAACTGGCATCTCGCGAAGTGGGGCTTCCTGCTCAACGACGGCAAGGACCCGACGCCGACGATCGACGGCATGAACTTCCGCCTCATCCCGCGCAGCGAACTGCAATCCATTCTCGATCGCGGCACGATGGAAATGTGCCGACCCGGCCGCTGGGAATGCGAGACGGATCTGAAGTCGATCGCGGAATGGAAGCCGGAAGAGACGAAGGTATCTGCCTAACTCTTTATGGTGAGGAGCGATGCAAAGCATCGCGTCTCGAACCATAAGGCTCATCCTTCGAGACGCCTGCTTCGCAGGCAACTAGTTCTTCCGCAACACCGCCACGAAGAACCCGTCCGTCCCCGTCCTGCGCGGCGTCATCTGCAAGCCTTCGGCCGACAGCTTCGCCG
>JAEZFA010000039.1 GCA_023417665.1 Pseudomonadota bacterium
CGCCTGCGGCAACGGCACCGCCGGCGCCTTCGCGCCGAAGGTGCTCGAGGCGATCGGCTGCGAGGTCGTGCCGCTCGACACCGAACTCGATCACACCTTCCCGAAATACAATCCCAATCCCGAAGACCTGAAGATGCTGCATGCGGTGCGCGACGCCGTGCTCGCGCACAAGGCCGATGTAGGCCTTGCTTTCGATGGTGACGGCGACCGCTGCGGCGTCGTCGACGACACCGGCGAGGAGATTTTTGCCGACAAGGTCGGCGTCATGCTCGCGCGCGACATGTCGGCAGGCGGCAAGGGCGGGCAGTTCATCGTCGACGTGAAATCGACCGGCCTTTTCCTCACCGACCCGGTGCTGAAAGCGAACGGCGTGAAGGTCGATTTCTGGAAGACCGGCCATTCCTACATCAAGCGCCGCTCGGCGGAACTGAAGGCGGTTGCCGGTTTCGAGAAGTCCGGCCACTTTTTCTTCGGCGCGCCCTTCGGTCGCGGCTACGACGACGGCCTGCTTTCGGCGATTGCGGTCTGCGAAATGCTCGACCGCAACCCGGACAAGAAGATGTCGGAGCTTCGCCTCGCCCTGCCGCGCACCTGGCAGTCGCCGACCATGTCGCCGCATTGCGACGACGAGAAGAAATACGGCGTGGTCGACCAGATCGTGAAGCATTTCGAGAATGCGAAGGCAAAAGGCGACAACGTCGCCGGCCAGCCGATCCGCGATCTCGTGACCGTCAATGGCGTTCGCGTCACGGTCGAGGACGGCACCTGGGGGCTGGTGCGCGCCTCATCCAACAAGCCCGAACTCGTGGTGGTCGTGGAAAGCCCGGCGTCCGAAGCGCGGATGAAGGCGATGTTCGAGGCGCTGGATGCGGTGATCCGCACGCATCCCGAAGTCGGCGAATACAACCAGAAGATCTGACAGGCCGGCGCTCAGGAGCAGCCGGTGATCGTGCCGGTGTCGCGCGTGATGCAGGTGACGAGACGCGGCCGGATATAGAGCTGGTCGGTCATCGTCATGGTGCCGCCGGTGAAGGCGCTGCCGATCGGCGGCGTGAAGTTGTAGCTGACTTCGGTCCAGATCACGGAGGTGTTTCTGGTGTCGAGGCCGGCGGGCAGCGTGACCGTGGAATTGTTCGCGCGCGGCGTATCCTGAAAGGCCGCGCTCCAGGCGACCGTCGCCGTGCCGGCAGCGTTGACCCGCACGCTGGAAATCTTGATCTTCAGCAGCGAATTCCAAGTATAGGGCGCGAACACCGCCTTGGCGGCGTCGAAGATCGCGGTCACTTCCGCATTGGTGATGCTGTTGTCGCGCGCGACCAGATCGCCGACCGTATGCGTCACCAGCACGATCTTGCGCTTTACCACGATGGCCTGGGTCAGCGCCGTGCCGCCGAGATAGATCATCGCCATGAACGGCAGGATGATCGCGAACTCCACGGCGGAAACGCCGCGCTTGTCGCCGGAAAAATCCGCAAGCTTGTTGCGGAGCGCCGCGATTGCCGCCGAGATTGATGCGATGCTCATTGGTAAGGCTCGTTGCGGAAGGCAACCGCCGACATCAGCAGCCGCTTGCCGCTCGGCAGATCCGAAAGGTCGAGACCGAAGGTGCGCAGGATCAGCGGCCATTCATACATCACGCGGACCACGACGATGTCGCCCGGTCCGCCGGTCTGATACTGAAAGCCGCTGTCGTCGACCGTGCCGTTCGCCTTCAGCGCCGGCTTGCCGAGGTTGGCGCTCGCGAACGCGCCGGAGGTGCGGACGTCGATCAGCATGCCGGCATTGCAGTTGAATAGCCCGAGTACGCGATTGCAGAGTTCCTGCTTGAAGCGCGTCTTGTCGAAGCTCTGCTTCTGCGCCTGGCCCGTCATGATCAGGCGGCTGGTATCGTGCGTAGCGGTTTCGAGCACCTGTCCGGCCCAGAACACCAGCGCAAGTTCGATGATCGCGAACAGAAGCGCGAAAAACGGCACCACGACGATCGCGAACTCCACCGCCGCCGCGCCGTCATTGCGGCGGCCGAAGCGGACGATGAGCCGGCGCAACACGCGGCCGCTGCCGTATGCCTTTTCCTTGCGAAATGAAATGCCGAACATCGGGTCTGCTTCGCGTTCTCTGATGCCCATACCTATAGAGACGACCGTTTGACGAATGGTTGAAGGCCGCGCAGAGAAGCCGCGCGGCCCCGTTAACGATCGCTTAACCAGACGGTAATCAGCGGGCCGGGGCAGCGGGGGTCTGTGCGGCAACGCCGGCCGCCAGCGTGTTGCGGATGCCGTTCTGCTGGATCGCCTGGCTGAACACGGCCTGCGCATCCCCCGGAACCACCGCGCGTTCGCAAGCCGGCGCGCAGTTCAGGGTTTCGCGGTCGGCGCCGCGATAGACCACGACGCCGGCAGGAGCGGAAACCGTAATCTGATGTTCGGCGATCACCGCGCCTTTGGAATCGAGCGCCATCAGGTTGGTGGTGCCATAACCCTTGCCGGTCACGACCAGGAGCCCGCCGCTTTGCAGCGTGCCGTCGGCAATCGACGGGTTGCCGATGATGATGGTGGAAACGCCTTGCGGCAGGCGCAGCAGCCGCGCCTGATCGAGCACGACCGACACTGCTTCCGCGAGTGCGAGGTTCGGAGCGATCATGACACCGCAAAGAACGAGAAGATTTCTGAAAGACCGACGGAGCACGGCAACGCCTCCAACGCGAAAAACGCCTACTGATGGAAAGGGAGTCTCGCGCAGATTGGTGAATGAACTCCAAAGATCGATGCGCACGGTAGGATCGAATTCGATTCAAGTTTTGAGCGGAATCCTTGCGGCATAACGGTTCTCGAATGCATTTCAGAAATAGTTAACGCTGTTGCGTTTCCGGCTGAAAACACGGGGTTTCTGCGATCGAATTAACCGTGAAGAAATCCGTCGGCGGTAAGTTCGCTCATGTTCGATCGAGCGGACAAGTTCGACGGACTTGCAGAGAGCCAACCAGGTTTCAAGGAGCCTTGAACATGAAAACCATCGCTCGTTTCGTGAAGGACGAGTCCGGCGCGACCGCCATCGAGTATGGCCTGATCGCCGCTTGCATTTCGGTCGCCATCATTGCCGTCGTCCAGGGCGTCGGCACGAAGCTGAAGGACACCTTCACTTCGGTGAAGACGGCGCTCGGCGGCTAATCGCCCGTCCGATAACGGATACCAAAGGCCCCGGTCGAAAGCCGGGGCCTTTTGCTTTTCGGCATGCAAATGCATTGCAGCAGAACGCCGGAACTTTCGATTCAATTCTAGCGATTGCGCTTTACAGGGCGGAAGGAACTCACGGGCTATGCCTGCGTCCGTCACCGGACACAAAGATCCGGTACCTTGAACCTCGCTGGGAGCCGTCAATGAAGAATGTTGTTCGTTTTCTGAAGGATGAATCGGGCGCGACCGCCATCGAATATGGCTTGATCGCGGCCTGTATTTCGGTCGCCATCATCGCGGTCGTGCAGGGCGTCGGCACCAAGCTGACGGATACCTTCACCTCGGTGAAGACCGCGCTGGGCGGCTAATTCGCCCGGAAGTGCTAGCTTTCTGCGCTACGAAGGCCCCGGTTTCCGCCGGGGCCTTTTCGCTTTTTGGCGATCGGATTCACCCTTCGCTTAGGCTTTCGGGATTAGATGCTGCACCGATCCATCGCGACTGGTGTTAGCGGCATGCTTCTCGAAATTCTCGTGCTCGGCCTGTTTCCGGCAGCCATGGCTTTTGCCGCGGCGAGCGATCTTGTCAGCATGACCATCTCCAACCGCGTTTCGCTGGCGCTCGTGGCGGGCTTCTTTGTCGTTGCCTGGCTTACCGGAATGGGCTGGGGCGATGTCGGCAGGCATCTGCTGGCGGGCGCTATCGTGCTCGTGGTGGCTTTCGGCTTTTTCGCGCAGGGCTGGATCGGCGGCGGCGATGCCAAGCTTGCCTCGGCGACCGCGCTCTGGCTCGGCTTCTCGCATCTGCTTGAATATCTTCTGATCGCTTCCGTTGCGGGTGGCATCCTCACGCTCGCGCTATTGCAATGGCGCACCTTGCCGATGCCGGCCGTGCTCGCGCGGCAGAAGTGGATCGCGCGGCTGCATGAGCTGCACGCCGGCATTCCTTACGGGATAGCGCTCGCGATCGCGGGCCTCATGGTCTACCCCGAAACGTCCTTCATGCGGGCGCTCTAGGCCCGCCACGGCGGAACGGAGTGTAAGTGCAAGCTGCCGTTAATTAAATTCCGCTACTGCTCATTAACCATAAGTTGACCCTTAGCTGGTGAAATCCGGCAACGTGCAGACCAGCGACCCATATCCCGGGTCCCGCTTCAGCACGAGTGGAAGAGTGAGCGTATGAAACCCGCGCGAATAATCGTCCTCGCAATTGCCGTGGCGGCAGGTGGTGCCGCCTTCATGTTGTCGGGCGACAATGCGCCGGCTCCCGTGCAGCAGATCGTCAAGCCGCAGGAGACGGTCGATATTCTGGTTGCGAAAACCGACATCAATGTCGGTCGCGCAGTTTCGGAAGCCGATCTCGCCTGGCAGGCCTGGCCGGCTTCGGCCGCGGGCCCGCTCTTTATCCGTAAGTCCGATCGTCCGAACGCGCTCACCGAGTTCAAGGGCGCGGTCGCGCGTTCGCCGTTCATCGCCGGCGAGCCGATCCGCGAGCAGAAACTGGTTCGCGCCGACGGCTCCGGCTTCATGTCGGCGATCCTGCCGGCCGGCAAGCGCGCGATCTCGACCGAGATTTCCGCGGAAACCGGCGCCGGCGGCTTCATCCTGCCGAACGATTACGTCGATGTGATTCTGACCCGCCGCGAACAGGGGCAGGGTGCGGAAGCCATCACCAGCGAAACGATTCTGCGCAACATCCGAGTGCTCGCGATCGACCAGACGGTCGAGGAAAAGAACGGCCAGAAGGTCGTGGTCGGCAAGACCGCGACGCTGGAGCTGGGACCGCAGCAGGCGGAAACGCTGGCGATGTCGCGCCAGCGCGGCTCGCTCTCGCTCGCGCTTCGCTCGCTCGCAGACGCCAAGCCCAACGTCCTGAACGAAACGGAAGAGCCGGAGCACAATTCGAGCCGGGTCAATTTCGTCCGTTTCGGCATCAACTCAACACAGACCACCAAGTAAGCGAGGATCGGGGCTGACGATGCAAAAGCCGCTAGCCGCAAAAGCAGGGTTAACAATCGCTTTCTTTGGCCTGCTTGCCGCCGCCACGATGGCGTTTCCGGTGTCGTCGCATGCCGCGGAGCCGCAGCTTGCGGCGCCGCCGCCCGCGGCCACCTTTCAGCGTCCCCAGTTACAGGCGCCGCTGGTCCATAACCGCGGCAGCTTTCTTGCGCTCGGTGTCGGCAAGTCGCTGGTGGTCGATCTGCCGCGCGACGCCAAGGACGTGCTGATCGCAAATCCCGCGATCGCCAATGCCGTGATCCGTTCGGCCCGGCGCGCGTACCTGATCGGCGTGAAAGCCGGGCAGACCAACATCGTGTTCTTCGATGGCGAGGGCCAGCAGATCGCATCCTACGAGATCGAGGTCGCGCTCGACGCCGTCGGCGTGCGCGCCGCGATCCAGCGTCTCGCGCCGACCGCGCAGGTGCGGGTCGATGCGATCAACGACAGCATCGTGATTTCCGGCTCGGTCGGCTCCGCCGCCGAAGCGCAGCATATTTTCGATACCGCTGCGCGCATGGTGGGTGATGCGAACAAGGTCGTGAACGGTCTTACCATCCGCGACCGCGAGCAGGTGATGATCCGCGTCACGGTTGCCGAAGTACAGCGCAATATCCTGAAGCAGCTCGGCGTCGACCTGAACGGCACCAACGTCAACATCGGCAGCGCCGTCGTCAACTTCAACAACACCAATCCGTTCTCCGCGCAGAACCAGGTGATTTCCCCGAGCGCGATCACGCCCTCGCTCGCGCTGCCGAACGGCGGCACGGTGAGCGCCACGCTGCGCGCCATGGAGCAGGCCGGCATCCTGCGCACGCTCGCGGAGCCGAACCTGACCGCGATCAGCGGCGAGTCCGCGAAGTTCCTTGCCGGCGGCGAGTTTCCGATTCCTGCCGGACAGACCTGCGATCCGACGACCGGCCAGTGCCAGATCCAGGTGCAGTTCAAGCAGTTCGGTATCGGGCTCGAGTTCACGCCGGTTGTCTTGTCGGAAGGCAAGATCAGCCTGCGCGTCGCGACCGAGGTGAGTGAGCTTTCCTCCGAAGGTGCTGTGCGCTTCTCGCAGATCACGATTCCGGCGCTGCGCGTCCGCCGCGCCAATTCGACGGTCGAGCTTCCTTCCGGCGGGTCGCTGGTGCTCGCGGGACTGTTGCAGGAGCAGACCAAGCAGAACATCAACGGTCTGCCGGGCCTGATGAACCTTCCGGTTCTGGGCGCGCTCTTCAAGAGCCGCGACTTCCAGACCGGCCAGACCGAATTGATGATCATGGTGACGCCCTATGTCGTGCGGCACAACGCGCAGCAGAATCTGGTGCGCCCCGACGACGGCTTCGCCAATCCTTCCGATCAGTCGACCGTGCTGCTGGGCCGGTTGAACAGAATTTACGGCGTGCCTGGTGCGAACAAGCCGAAGCGCCTCACGGGTGACTACGGCTTCATTCTGGATTGAGTTCTTGGAGCGTAAAATGTCAGTTGCAAGTGCAGTACCGGTCCGCATCCGCGCCGCGCTCCTGATGGGGCTTGTTTCGCTGGCCGTGGCCGGCTGCCAGACCGATCGGATCGTCACCGGCACCGTGCCGCCGGATTATCGCGATCGTCACCCGATCCAGATCAACGAGGGCATCCGCTCGGTGCAGCTCTTCGTCGGCAGCGGCCGCGCGGGGCTGACGCCGGAACAGCGCGCGCTTGCGGGAGGTTTTGCCTCGCAGTGGCGCCGCTACGGTTCGGGTCCGCTCACGATCGAACTGCCGGCGGGCACCGCCAATGAAATCTCGTCGAGCCACACCGTGCGCGAGTTGCAGAGCGTGCTGGCCTCTTCCGGCGTGCCGCCGCGCGCGATCCTCGTGCGCAGCTATCAGTCGCAGGACCCGTCGAACATCGCGCCGATCCGCCTGACCTTCCCGGCGCTGAAGGCGCAGGTCGCAAGCCGCTGCCACGCCGGCAAGGAAGATCTGGGCCCCACGATCAATTCGAAGTCCGACCAGAACTATTCGATGCAGAACTTCGGCTGCGCGACGCAGCACAATATCGCAGCTCAGGTCGCCAATCCCGAGGACCTCGTGCAGCCGCGTAACGAGGCGCAGGCTTACGCCGCGCGCCGCCGGCACGTGCTCGAAAAGTATCGTCAGGGTCAGGACACCTCGACGACCTACAACACGCAGAGCAATGGCAAAGTCAGCAACGTAGGCAACTAATGAGATCTGCGCCCGTACTCGATAACGCACCCATCGCCGAAGCCGAGCGGCACGTTCCGCCGGTTCCGCGCGTGACCATTCAGGCGTTCTGCGAAACGCCGGAGCTTGCGCATGCCGTGCAGAACGGCGCGGCCGACCGGCGCATGGCGCGCGCACATGTGAAGGTGTCGATGGGCGGCCTGCCGGCCGCGGAGGAAGCCTATCGGGTTTCCTCGACGCCGAACGTGATTCTGGTCGAGTACAACGGCCACGGCAATGCGCTGCTCGAAGGGCTCGACCGCCTTGCCGAAAGCTGCGACGCCGGCACCAAGGTGATCGTGGTCGGCCGCGTCAACGACATCATTCTCTATCGCGAACTCGTCCGCCGCGGCGTCAGCGATTATCTGGTGGCGCCGCTCGCGCCGCTCGACATCGTGGCCTCCATCGCCGGCCTTTACGGATCGGCCGATGCCAAACCGGTCGGACGCATCATCGGCGTGATCGGTGCCAAAGGCGGTGTCGGCGCTTCCACGGTTGCGCACAATATCGGCTTTGCCATTGCGCGCGATCTGTCGATCGACGCCGTGGTCGCCGACATGGATCTCGCCTTCGGCACCGCCGGGCTCGACTTCAATCAGGATCCGCCGCAGGGCATCGCCGATGCGGTATTCTCGCCGGATCGCGTCGATGCCGCGTTCATCGACCGGCTGCTTTCCAAGTGCACGGACAATCTGAGTCTGCTCGCGGCTCCCGCGACGCTCGACCGCGAATACGATATCGGGCCGGAAGCCTTCGAGCCGGTGCTTGATACTTTGCGGGCCTCGGTGCCGTTCACGGTACTCGACCTGCCGCATATGTGGAGCGGCTGGGCCAAGCGCGCGATTGTCGGCGCCGACGACATCCTGATCGTTGCCTCGCCCGACCTCGCAAATCTGCGCAACGCGAAGAACATCTTCGACTTCGCCAAGGCCGCGCGCCCGAATGACCGCGCGCCGATCTATCTTCTGAACCAGGTCGGCATGCCCAAGCGTCCGGAAGTGAAGACCGCGGATTTCGCGAAAGCGCTCGGGGCCGAGCCGATTGCTTCCATTCCCTTCGAGCCGCAGCTCTTCGGCACCGCTTCCAATAACGGCCAGATGATCGCGGAAGTCTCCGCCAAGCACAAAACCGCGGAAATTTTCCTTCAGATTGCCAAGTCGCTTACCGGCCGCTCGGAATCGAAAAAACAGAAGAATGATCTCCTGTCGCCCCTGCTCGCGAAGATCAGGGGCCTGAGGAAGTAAGGCGAAGGTCCGGGGTTCTGCATGTTCGGTAAAAGAGGCAACAGCGACGGCGGCATCAACGAAATGTCGCGTGCACCGGCCCAGCCGGCGCCGCAGCCTGCGCCGTCGCAAATCCTGCCGCCTCCGGTCGTCTCCGATTTCACGCCGGCAAAATCGCCCGCGATGGCGGCACCGCCGCTGGCGCCGTCCGCGCCGCCGCCGATGATCAGCAACCAGCGCTCGGAATCCTTCTACGAAGTGAAGGGCCAGATCTTCGGCGCGCTGATCGAGGCGATCGACCTGACGCAGCTCGCCAAGCTCGAGCCGATCGCCGCGCGCGAGGAAATCCGCGACATCGTGATCGAAATCATCACCATCAAGAACGTGGTGATGTCGATTGCCGAGCAGGAAGAACTGCTCGACGACATCTGCAACGACGTGCTGGGTTACGGCCCGCTCGAGCCCTTGCTCGCCCGCGACGACATCGCCGACATCATGGTGAATGGTGCGAGCACCGTTTACATCGAAGTCAAGGGCAAGATTCAGCAGACCGGGATTCGCTTCCGCGACAACCAGCAGCTGCACAACATCTGCCAGCGCATCGTCAGCCAGATCGGCCGCCGCGTCGACGAATCCTCGCCGATCTGCGACGCGCGCCTTCCCGACGGCTCCCGTGTCAACGTGATCGTGCCGCCGCTTTCGATCAACGGTCCTGCGCTCACGATTCGTAAGTTCAAGAAGGACAAGCTGAAGCTGTCCGATCTGGTGAAGTTCGGTTCGATTTCGCCATCGGGTGCGGAGCTTCTGCAGATCATTGGCCGCTGCCGCGTCAACACGCTGATTTCCGGCGGCACCGGCTCCGGCAAGACCACGCTGCTGAACTGTCTCACGGCCGCGATCGACAACGACGAGCGCATCATCACCTGCGAAGACGCCGCTGAACTGCAGCTCCAGCAGCCGCATGTCGTGCGCCTGGAAACGCGCCCGCCCAATCTCGAGGGCGAAGGCCAGATCACCATGCGCGATCTGGTGCGCAACTGTCTGCGTATGCGTCCCGAACGCATCATCGTCGGCGAAGTCCGCGGCGCCGAAGCCTTCGATCTGTTGCAGGCGATGAACACGGGCCATGACGGCTCGATGGGCACGCTGCACGCGAATAGCCCGCGCGAAGCGCTTTCGCGTCTGGAGTCCATGATCACCATGGGCGGCTTCGCGCTGCCGCCCCGCACCATCCGCGAAATGGTGGTGTCCTCGATCGACGTCATCATTCAGGCGTCGCGTATGCGCGACGGCTCGCGCCGCATCACGCATGTCACCGAAGTGGTCGGCATGGAAGGCGAGATCGTCACCACGCAGGATCTCTTCGTCTACGATTATCTCGGCGAAGACCAGAACGGCAACATCATCGGCCGGCACCGTTCGACCGGGATCGGTCAGCCGCGCTTCTGGGACCGCGCGAAATATTACGGCGAGCAGAACCGCCTTGCCGCGGCGCTCGATTCCTCCGAGGCGGCGGACCCGACGGGGCGCCTATGAGCTCCATGGCCTTCGCATTCCTGATCACCGTCGCCGTCGGCGGCGTGGTCTATGTCTTTATCTACCCGATGATTTCGGGAGAGAAGCGCGTCGAGCAGCGCATGCGCGAGATCTCGGCGGATGAGATCCAGGCCAAGCGCGGCCGCAAGTCCGCGGACAGCACCTCCGCGCGCAGGCAGCAGGTCGAAGACACGCTGAAGCAGCTCGAGGCCAAGCAGAAGAACGTCAAGAATCCGCCGATCGAGATCAGGCTGCAGCAATCCGGCCTGTCGATCACGAAGAAGCAGTTTTACATTTACAGCGCCGTCGCCGGCCTCATCGCATTCGTCGCGATGTATTTCGCCGGCATGGGCCTGATCCTCGCCGCCGCGGCGTTTCCCGCCGGCGCCTTCGGCATTCCGCGCTGGATTCTCGGCTACCTGAAAACGAAGCGCGAGAACAAGTTCATTCTTGAACTGCCGAACGCGATCGACGTCATCGTCCGCGGCGTGAAGGCCGGTCTTCCGATCGGCGATTGTATCCGCATCATCGCCAACGAAACGGTCGAGCCGGTGAAGGGCGAGTTCCGCCTGATCGCGGAAGGCCAGGCGATCGGCATGTCGCTTTCGGAGTCCGCGTCCAAGCTCTATGAGCGCGTGCCGCTGCCGGAGGCGAACTTCTTCGGCATCGTGCTCGCGATCCAGCAGCAGGCCGGCGGCAATCTTTCCGAAGCGCTGGGCAACCTTTCGCGCGTGCTGCGCGAGCGCAAGAAGATGTCCGCCAAGATCAAGGCGATGAGCATGGAGGCGAAAGCATCCGCCAGCATCATCGCGTCGCTGCCGTTCGGCGTCATGTTTCTCGTTTATCTGACCAGCCCCGGCTACATCGAGCTGCTGTGGACGACGTCGACCGGCCACATGCTGCTCGCGGGTTCCGCGGTCTGGATGCTGATCGGCGTTTTCGTGATGCGCCGCATGATCAATTTCGACTTCTAGGGTGCGTGCATGTTCGATCTGATCTACGACCGGATGAGCGATCCGCGCTTCATGACCACGCTGCTTACGGCGGTGGCGGTGATCGCGACCATCTACACGATTGCGATGCCCTATCTGTCGGGTGACAACCTCGACCGCCGCATGAAGACGCTTGCCGTCGAGCGCGGCCAGATCCGCGCCCGCGAGCGCGAGAAGCTGGCGCGCGGCGAGAAGGTCAATCTGCGCCCGACCCCCAAGGCCTTTATGCAGCGCATCGTCGAAGGCCTCGACCTGAAGAAGTGGCTCGGCGAGGAGCAGATCAAGGCAACGTTGGTGCAGGCCGGTTATCGCGGGCAGGGACCGCAGGTTACTTTCCTGTTCTTCCGCATGGTCGCGCCGATCGCGATGTTCGCCTTTGCGCTGATCTACCTGTTCGTGCTGATCGATATCGGCCAGCCGACCATGGTCAAGCTCGGCATCTGCATCGGCGCGGCTTATCTCGGCATCAAGCTGCCGCAGCTGTTCCTGAAGAACGTCATCACCCGCCGCCAGCAGTCGATCCGCCGCGCGTTTCCCGATGCGCTCGACCTGCTTCTGATCTGCGTCGAATCCGGCATGTCGATCGACGCCGCCTTCAGGCGCGTGAGCCAGGAAATCGGGTCGCAGTCGATCCCGCTCGCCGAAGAACTGACGCTGACGACGGCCGAACTGTCTTATCTGCAGGACCGCAGGCTGGCGCTCGAGAACCTCGCCAACCGCACCGGCATCGACGGCGTCAAGGCGGTCACGACCGCATTGATTCAGGCCGAGCGCTACGGCACGCCGCTCGCGCAGGCGCTTCGCGTGCTGGCGCAGGAAATCCGCGACCAGCGCATGTCGGAAGCGGAAAAGAAAGCGGCGGCACTGCCGCCGAAGCTCACCGTGCCGATGATCCTGTTCTTCCTGCCGGTGCTGTTCGTCGTCATTCTCGGCCCGACCGGCATCAAGGTCGCAGCGATGCAGTGACGGTGGTTATGACCGCCGCGGGCTATCGTCGCCGCGGGCGCCGATCTGCGGCCCGCCCTTGTTGCTCAGCATCTGCTTGAGCATTGTTACATTGGCTGCGGC
>JAEZFA010000088.1 GCA_023417665.1 Pseudomonadota bacterium
GCTACGGACAGGGCGGTTTTCGCTTTGCCGGCATGTCGCATCGCGGTTCGCTGCTGATCGTACCGAGCGGCATCTATGCCTGGACCGTTGCAGTACCATCCGGCCTCGACCTGGAGGCGCTTGCGCGCGTGTTCGATGAAGCCGGCGACATTGATCTCTTGATGATCGGTAGCGGCCGCGATCCGATCGCGCTTCCTGCTTCCATCAGCGATCGTTGCAAAGCCGAAAAAATTGCCGTGGACGTACAGCCAACGGGCGGCGCTGCCTCGACCTATAACGTATTGCTGGACGAGGGCCGCCGGGTTGCGGCGGCACTGATTGCTGTAGGTTAGACGGCATGCAGGATGCCTACCGGCATTGCGAAAGCCTAGTGCGGGAACGCGACCGGGAGGCATTTCTCGCAAGCCTGTTTGCGCCCGAACCACAGCGGCGAGGTCTTCACGCGCTCTACGCCTTCGCGCTGGAGATCGAACGCGTGCCTGACGCCGTGCGAGAGCCGTTCGCAGGAGAAATCCGGCTGCAATGGTGGCGCGATGTTCTCGCCGGAATGCGCGACGACGAGGCGAAAGCGAATCCTGTCGCCGCAGCGCTGCTAGACACCATCGCTCGGACGGGAATAGATGCCGAACGGTTGCAGCAGGCGATTGACGCGCGGCAGTTCGATCTCGCGGCACAGCCGATGGAATCGCAACAGGAACTCCTGCGCTATCTCGATGACACCAGCGGCGTGATCGTCGCGCTTGCCGCGCAACTGCTTGAGCCCGGTTGGAACACCGAGGAGGCCGCAAAGCTCGCGGGACGCGCCATAGGAATGTTGCGTTTGCTCCGGTCGCTCCCGAAGGACATCGCGAACGGGCGACTGTTCATCCCGCTCGATCTGCTCGCGGCGAACGGGGTTCATACCGAAAGCGTGATGGCTGGCGAAAACTCGGAAGGATTTCAGCGTACGCTCTCTGCGCTCGCGGAGAGCGCAGAACGGGATGCGGCGACGCTGCGGTCATTGCGGGTGCCGACGGGTGCCTTGCCGGCATTTCTGCGTGTTGCGCTGGTGCCTGCTTCGGCGGCGCGGGTTCGCAAGACAACCGATCCATTTCGTATGCCCTTGGAACTTTCGTCGCTGCGCAGCCAGTTCGTGATTTGGCGCGCCGCGCGGACCGGGAGGCTTTGATGTCGCAAGCAGACGGAATGGTTGCCTGGCCTGCTGTGGCATTCGACAATACCGCGAAGGAATCCGGAGTGGCGTAACCATGCGGCTTGGACTGGCGACATTTCTCCTCGGTGGCGCTCTCGTCGTGTCTGGAAGTGCGATGGCTTCCGGTCCGGCCAGTCAGTATCTCGCCAAGTACGAAATACCGCGGCCAACGGCCGGGCAGGTGGTGGTCTGCCACGGCTTCGGTTGCAAATACCGCACGCTGGTCGGTCTCAATGCCGGCGACCTCGGCCGATTACGGACGATCCTCGGCAGGGGCCGGACTTCGGCAAAAGCCGAGATCAACGCGATTGCCGAGGCGGTCGCCTGGTTCGAGCGCAGGATCGGCGGGCAAACCGGGACGAGCCGGAGGACGCCGCGGGCGGGGCCGGCACAGGCGGGCATCCGAAGCGAAGCCGACTGCATCGACGAGAGCGTGAATACGACCGCGCTTCTGGTTCTGCTGTCGGATCTTAAGCTGTTGAAATTCCACGAGGTCGTGGCGCCGGCGTCCCGCGGCTACCTGTTCGACATGAGATATCCCCACGCTACCGCGGTCGTTGCCAACCGTACGACCGGCGCCCGCTGGGCAATTGATCCCTGGACCAAACGCAATGGCCAGCGGCCGGATACGCTGCCGCTCGAAGTGTGGTTGAAGGGAAGCTAAAGAAAAAGGCCCCGGTGGGGAGGAACACCGGGGCCGGGATTGCGACGCTTCGAAAAATCGGGTCGCAGGTCTTAGCGGACGGTCGCAGCGGCGTGACGCGCGATGCCGGGAATTTCACTGCGGCTGATGTTGATGTCAGCCAGCGTGCGGTCGTCGAGCGAAACGAGTTCGTCGTACGTCCGGCGATAGGTGCGCCAGCGACGAAGCTGCTTCAGCACATAACCCCAGATCAGCATGGTCGGTCTCCTTCGGTCCGCGATCCCGTCGCGCCCTCGGCTGAAGCGGAATCGCCTAATATCTGCAGCCTAAATACGCCTCTATGGTGCAATGCGGTAGCGATAGGGCTTCATTGCTGCAATGCGATAACTGCATGCCGTGCTTACTGAATTATGAATTTTAGGAGGCAGGTAGGGTCCGGTGCTGGTTTCTGCCAGGGAAGCAGGATAGGGAGGCCGGGCATCACATCATACAAAGCCCGCGGCATGACAAATTTCCTATTTCCTCCCGAAACAATCGCAATCCCGATCGCGGGCACCGATCAGTTTTTTCCCGTCCATAGGATTTATTGCATCGGCCGAAACTACGCCGCACATGCACGGGAGATGGGCTCCGATCCGACGCGCGAACCCCCGTTCTTTTTTCAGAAGCCGGCTGACGCCGTGCAGGTTGTGATGCCGGGCGTGATTGCCGACCATCCGTACCCGTCGCTTACCAAGAACTATCACTATGAGGTTGAACTGGTGGCCGCTTTGAATAAGGGCGGGCGCAACATTCCGGCAGATCAGGCGCTTTCCTGTGTTTACGGCTATGCGGTCGGTCTCGATATGACCCGCCGCGATCTGCAGTCGGAAATGAAGGATCAGAAGAAGCCGTGGGACATCGGAAAGGGTTTCGACCACGGCGCGCCGATGGGCCCGATTCATCCGGCTGCAGCTACCGGTCATTTCGAACGGGGTGAAATCTCGCTGTCTGTAAACGGCAACGTGAAACAGAAAGCCGACCTCTCCCAAATGATGTGGAGCGTGGCGGAACAGATCGCGCGGCTCTCGCAACTGTTTGCGCTCAAAGCGGGCGATCTCATCATGTCGGGAACACCCGAGAATGTCGGTCCCGTGGTCGTCGGCGACACGCTGGTAGCCAAAATTGAAGGGCTGCCGGAACTGGCCCTGAAAATCGTGAAACCGGAAGTCTGAACCTAAAGGTTCGACACGAAGGCTTTTCCGTCTTTCAGTCCGAGTTCGTAAGCCTGACGAAAGCCATCGGCGTTCCGGATATCAAACTGCTTGATCGGGATCGGCTCGGAAGGCTGCACATAGGTGCGGCCGGCAATCGGCGGGATTTTTTTGTACTGCCGGGTCAGCAGCACAAGAGACTTCCCGCCTCGGCGCTCGACACCTTCCAGTGGTGTAACCGGGACATTGTCCACGAGCCCGCCGTCGAAGGCGGGCACCGATCCGATCGTAGTTACCGGCATAAAAGGCGGAACGCCGCCGCTTGCAACGATCAGATCGTGAAGTTCGGAAGCGCGCTTCAGATCGCGTAGTCTCACGAATTCCTGCCTGAAACCGAGTTTGCGTCCGAAACGCGGGTGCACGGGCTGGAAAAGCTTCTTTTCGAGCTGATAGGCGCCGATGCCGAGCGCGGCCCCCAGCATAGGCGGCATGCCGCGCGGCAGGCGCGCGATGCCAATCTGAATGTCGCTGAGCGCTTGTAGTTTGATCAGCGCCGCGTCGTCGAAGACGTTGCGTAGCAGGTCGATGTACATTGCCCCGACCGGATATAGCGGCTTGCCTGCGCGCCATCCTCGGATGTCCATATTGCGCAGATGCGGCCCGCATGCGGCAACGACAAGCTCGCGAACCCTGGAGCCGAGACCGAGCAGGGAATAACTGAGCGCAAACGAACCCGCGCTCACGCCGGTGATCAGCGGCGCTTTCAGATCGATCTTCTCGCTTGCGGCTTCGTAAAAGCCGCCTTGCCAGTAGCAGCGGTTTCCGCCGCCGGCGAATGCGATGGCGTCGTACATGCCGTTTCCTACAACGGCAACGCCGTCGCGCGGAAGCCGTTACGTTGCGGAAGGCGGCGAGACCGACGTGCAGCGGGGAAAGTAGTGCTCCGCCTGATGCCGGAGCGCGTCGTAACACTCGCAGGCGCATTCCTCGAGGGCGGGGCGGTCGAGAATTTCGATCTTCCCGCGTTTGTAGCGGACAAGCCCCTTGCTCTGCAGCCCGCGCGCAAGCTCGGTGACCGTCGTCCTGCGAACGCCCAGCATCTGCGCCAGGAATTCCTGGGTCAGTGCGACCATGTCGCTGTCGAGCCGGTCGCGCGTTTGCAGCAGCCAGCGGCATAGGCGCGGTCGTGCTTCATGCAGTGCGTTGCACGCGGTCGATTGCTGCGCCTGATGGAGCAACATTTCCTGATAGCGGATCAGGAAGTCCCGAAGAAATGGGCTCTGCCGCACCACGGTGTGCAGGTGCCGCGCGGGGATACGGGAGCCGTTCCCTGCGACCTGAACGATGGCCCTTGCGGTAGCCTTGCGCTCGCCGAGGCCTGCGATGGCGCCGACTGCGCCTTCGCGTCCTACGGTAGCGGTTTCAACGGATTTTTCGCCCTCCTGCAACACGACGACGATCGAGACCATGCCGCTATGAGGGAAATAGACATGTTCGATCGGCTCGCCTTGTTCAGCGAGCACGACGCCTTGCTTCAGCGGCATATCCTTCAGATAAGGTTGCAGCTGTGCGTATTCGTTCTCTGGCAACGAGGCGAGCAAATGGTTGCGCGCGTCAGCGGTGGTCTTGAGCATCCTACTCCGGTTCCTGACTCAGTAATTTCTCGAGCCGTGACCTGAGTGATGACAACCGTCCCAGGAGCCCCTTTGTAAGCGGGCTTGGCCGCTCTCGAATCCCGAGAGCAACTGGACATTACTGGGCATAGCAAATCCGTGTCGGTCCGCTAGCGGACAGAACAGCGGATGCTTAATGTTGGATCACGTTGGCCTTACGGCTTCGCTTTTATGGCGATCTACCTCTAGAACCGGACCCCCCTGTGTCGGGTTCCATACATGGGACGGGCTGCCTCATGGTGCCTTATCTGCAATTCGAGCCAGCGAGTACCGCCAGCGTTACGGCCGCCGACGGTACCAGGCTATTCCTCCGTTGCTGGAAGCCACGCGCGGACGTTCAGCAGTCCGGGGCGGCGCTCCTGGTTCACGGACTGGGCGAGCACGGCGGGCGCTATGGGCACGTCGCGCATTTGCTCAATGAACTGGGCCTGGAAGTCTGGGCACACGACCACCGCGGCTTCGGAAATTCGGGCGGCGAACGCGCCCGTATCAGCAGCCGCGACACGCTCATCGAGGACACCCGGTTGGTATTCGATCGGCTGGCTCAGCATAGCAGCACGACACCTGTTCTTCTCGGGCACAGCATGGGAGGGGCGATCGCGGCACGGGCGGTGACAGGCGGCTGGATTACGCCGCGCGCTCTCGTGCTCTCTTCGCCGGGCCTGAAAGCATATCTGAATGGCGCCGCGAGGATCGCGGTCAGCGGCCTCGCACGCATTGCGCCGAACCTTGTCGTTCCGCACGGTCTGCCGCTCGACAAGATTTCGCACGACGCGGAAGTTCTCACGCAGTCGAAGAATGATCCGCTCAATCACGCGAAAATCTCGCCGAGGATCACGATGTTCATCGTCGAGGCCGGCGAAGCGGCCATTCGCGACGCCGGCAATCTGACTGTACCCACGCTCATACAGGCGGCAGGCGATGACAAGCTGGTCGACCCCGATGGCGCGAGAGCATTCGCGGCAGCGGCCCCTCAAGGACTTTGCACGTTGAAAATCTATGAGGGGCTTTGGCACGAAATCTATAATGAGCGCGAGCCGGACCGCTCGGCGGTGCTCGCGGACCTGAAGTTATGGATCCGGCAGGTGCTCTCGCGTTAGTCGACCGTCCGCCGGTAGAGGTGCCAGCTGGCGTGCCCCAGCACCGGCATGACGACCGCTAGCCCGATGAATAGCGGCAGAGAGCCAAGCAGTAGCAGCGTTCCGACGATAAGCCCCCAGATAGCCATGACGACCGGATTGGCAAGAACGGTCCGAACGGATGCGGACACGGCCGCCGCCGCGCCAACATCCCGATCGACCAGCATGGGAAAGGATATGGCGCCGAGAGCAAGTGCGGCCGAGGCAAACAGAAAGCCGACCGCGTTTCCGACGAGCATCATCATCCTGCCTTGCTCGGTCGTCAGCACGTTTCGCAGGAATGAGAATGCATCGTCGGGTGGATAGGGCCCCATGAAGCTCATGTAGATACTTTGGGCGGCGATCATCCAGCAGAAGAACAGCACGAGCAGCACGACACCAAGTGCCGCAATGGCAACTATCGACGGACGTTTCAGGACCTCGAATGCGTCGGTCCAGTGCGCGTCGAGTCCGAGTTCGCGCCGTCGGCTGAGTTCGTAGAGTCCGACCGCTGCAAGCGGTCCAACCAGCGCAAACCCTGCGACGAGCGGAAAGACCAGCGGCAACGTGGCGTTGCCGAGCGCGAGTTGAAGCAGAATGAAGCCTACGACTGGATAAATCAGCACGAGGAAGATGGCGTGGCTCGGGAATGCAGCAAAATCGCTCCAGCCGCGGCGAAGCGCTTCGTCGAGATCCGACAGACCGATCCGGCGTATGGACGGGCGAACGGGATTCTCCGATGCGCCGGCGATGACATGAAAGCTGGCCATGACGTGTCCTCCTGATTGATGGGTCAGGTGGTTTGGCCCGAAGTCTCGCGCGCGACGGCGATCGAGCCGCCGGGTGGAGCGCTCGTAGCGCAAACCCGCGTAGCCCTTCTGCAAGCGATCTTTGCGCCGTTCGGGCCGTGTGTCGAGGGGACCTCGCTTGAAAGGTTCCATCAGCGCCCTATATCCGTCACATCTTCCGAAAACGGTTCAAGCGATGTTCGCCGATTACGACTCACCCGCGCATCATCTTGCGAGGCGCCCCGGGCTTACCGAGGAGCTTCGCAGCTTGCTGTTCGACACCCCGAAACACGAGTGGGCCAGCCACCAGAACTACTGGCGTGGCGCGGATATGTGGCAGGGCATCCATCGCTCGCTGCTGCACGAGTCCGGCCTGTTCGTTGAGGGGCTCGAGAAGCTTGTCGACCTTCCGAAGGGCGAGTTGCAGGCGGGCCTGCTTCTGAACAACATGCGTCATGTCGGCGGACACCTGATCGGTCATGCGCACGTGCACCATCACGTCGAGGACGATCACTACTTTCCGCGTTTCAAGGAGATCTTTCCGCAACTGGGGCGTCCGATCGATCTGCTCGATTGCGATCACCGTGTGCTGGAGGAGACACTCGATGCCGTCGAAGGTCATGTACGGGCGATGCAGGCCGAGAACGCGGACAGGGATCGCATCGGCGCGGCGCTTGAAGATGCGCGCAAGCTCGACAGGATCCTGAACCGGCATCTCGCGGACGAAGAAGATATCGTGATCCCGGCACTGTTGCGCGGGATCTAGGGTCAGGCAATGCTTTTGCGAACCTCGGCGGCGATCTCGTAGGAACGCCTGCGCGCGGCATGATCGTAGATCTGCGCGGCCAGCATGATCTCGTCGGCGCCGGTCATCGCGATGAACTGCTGGAGCTTTGTACGGACCGTGTCCGGCGAGCCGACAACCGCGTATTGCAGCGCATGTTCGACACCGGCTTTCTCCGCGGGCGACCAATAGTCTTCAAGGCTTTGCGGCGGCTGCAGAAGTCCGGGCGAACCGCGGCGCAGGTTCACGAATTGCCGCTGTTGCGAAGTGAACAGCATGCGCGCGGCGTCATCCGTTTCGGCTGCAAACAGGCCGATGCAGGGCATGAAATAGGGCCTCTCCAGAAACTGCGACGGCCTGAAATTCTTCCGGTAGAGGTCGATCGCAGTCATCAGGTAATCCGGCGCGAAGTGCGAGGCGAAAGCATAAGGCAGCCCCAGCATTGCTGCGAGCTGCGCGCCATAAGCACTGGATCCGAGTATCCATAACGGGACATTCAGTCCCGCGCCTGGATAGGCGTGTACTGTCTGTCCCGGTTGCGGCTCCATGAAGTAGTGCGCGAGTTCGACCACATCATCCGGGAACGTGTCTTCGTTTGCGCGATTGCGCCGCAACGCAAGCATGGTGCGCTGGTCCGTACCCGGAGCCCGGCCAAGACCGAGATCGATCCGGTCTCCATAAAGCGACGCCAGCGTGCCGAACTGTTCGGCAATCACAAGCGGCGAATGATTGGGAAGCATCACGCCGCCGGCGCCCACGCGGATCGTTTTCGTATGGCTCGCGATATGACCGATCACGACGGAAGTCGCCGCGCTGGCGATCCCCGGCATGTTGTGATGCTCGGCAAGCCAGTAGCGCTGATAGCCGAGGGCTTCCGCATGTTGCGCCAGATCGGCCGAGTTGCGGAACGCATCGGCGGCCGTGCCGCCTTCAACAACCGGCGCGAGGTCGAGTACGGAGAACGGAATCATTGTGCCAAGAGGTCGTGATATTTCGGATTGTCGCGAATGAAGCCCGCGAAATAGCCGCAACGGGGAACGACCTTCAGGCCTTGCGCCCGGATATGGTCGAGGACCGCAGCGGAAAGCTTCGCGCCGATGCCGCGTCCGCGCAACGCCGCCGGTACCTCGGTGTAGGTGACGGTGACAACGCCGGGCGAAAGACGATAGTTTGCAAAAGCAACACCGCCGTCGATGTCGAGTTCGTAGCGGCCAGCCTGCGTGTTATCGCGGATTTCACTCATGCCGGGAATGTGGAGCAAAACATTCGTAACGCAAGGCCCCGCGGGTATGGCTGCATTGCGTACTATTGCGCGAGCAGATCCTGATAGCCCGGGTTCTTTTCGATATAGGCTTTGATGAATGGGCAGAGCGGAATGACCTTCAGCCCGCGTTCCCGGACCTGATCGAGAGCGCCCTTGGCAAGGGCCGAGCCTATGCCACGACCGCCGAGCTCCTTCGGCACCTCGGTATGCGTGAATGTGATGACGCCGGACTGCAGCCGGTAGGCGGCAAGCGCGGTATATCCTTCGACGACAAGTTCGAACTGGTGCTTTTCGGCGTTGTCACGCACATCGCTCATGGCCGCTCCGCGATTTGTTGTGACGGCAATATTGTCATGAATCGGCGGGCCGGGCAGTATCAATTTGCGGGCTCAACAAGCCGGATCAACCGGCTGCGCCGCGAGGAAACGTGAAGCAAGGACGGGCGCGTGAACCAGCTCGCAAATGTCGGCGACGCCCTGCGTCTCTATGCCAGCATCTTTCCGGATAAAATCGGCGCCCGCGATCTCGACCGCGCCATGACATTTCGCCAATGGCGGGACCGCTCCGCGCGTCTTGCGAATGCGCTCCTCGGGCTCGGCCTGCAGAAAGGTGATCGCGTCGCCGTGCTCGCCTACAACTGCGTGGAGTGGCTGGAGATTTACGCAGCCATGGCTTTCTCCGGTCTCGTCATGGTGCCGATCAACTTTCGCCTGGTCGGGCCGGAGATCGCCTACATCATCGAGAACTGCGAGGCACGCGCGATCATCGTGCAGGACGAATTGACGCCGGTGCCGGAAAGCGTCCGCGGCGATCTCGCCATTCCGCAATCGAACTTCGTTGCCTTCGGCGAGCGGCCGTTGGCCGGCAGGTATCATGGCTACGAGGAACTGCTGGCAGCCGCTCGCGACGATATACCGGACGCGGAAGTCGCAACGACCGACCCCTGGGCCTTCATGTACACCTCCGGCACGACCGGCAAGCCTAAGGGAGCAATCCGCTCGCATCGCGCGAGCACCATGATCGCGCTCGTGACGCAGTCCGAACTGAGCGTGCGTTCGGACGATTCCGCGCTTCTCGTGATGCCTATGTGTCACGCGAATTCGTTGTTCTTCTTCGGCGCGTTTCTCGGCACCGGCGCGCGCTGCACCGTCTATAATCGCAAAAGCATCGATCCGGAGGAGCTGGTCCGTACGCTTGCCGGGAATGGCTCGACCTTCACCTCGCTGGTGCCGACGCATTATATCATGATGCTCGGGCTCTCGGCGGCTGTTCGCGCGAAATACAATGTCGACGCGGTCACCAAGATGATGATCTCGTCCGCGCCGGCCCGCGCGGATACCAAGCGCGAGGTGATGGAGTATTTCCGCAATACGGGCCTGTTCGAGCTTTACGGCTCGACCGAGTGTGGCTGGGTGACCATGCTGCATCCGGAAGAGCAGTTCTCGAAGCTCGGCTCTGTAGGCCGCGAGACCGTCGGGTCGCAGCGGATCAAAATCCTCGATCCCGAAGGCAACGAAGTCCCCGACGGCGAGGCCGGCGAACTCTATTCCTGCAACGCGCAGACCTTCGACGGCTACTGGAAGTTGCCTCAAAAGACCAGCGAAGCCTTTCGCGGTGACTATTGCACGGTCGGCGATCTCGCGCGGCGCGACGAAGACGGCTTCATCCATCTCGTTGACCGCAAGAGCAACATGGTGATCTCCGGTGGCGAGAACGTGTACCCATCCGAAGTGGAATCGGTACTCGGCGGGCATCCCAAGGTGAAGGACGTTGCCGTGATCGGCGTCGCCGACCAGAAATGGGGCGAGCGCGTCCATGCGGTGATCGTGACGCATGACGACGCCGAACTCAACGAAGCCGATATCCTCGAATGGAGTCGCGACAAGATTGCTGGCTACAAGCGCCCGCGTTCGGTCAGCATCATTCGGGAAAATGAAATGCCGCGGACGGCGACCGGAAAGATCCAGCACAGGATCCTGCGTGAGCGCCTTTCCGGAAAAGTATAGGGAGCGAACCATGAACAACAAAACGCCGACGCTCGATCTCAATGCCGATGAAAGCTCCTGCGCCGCATGGATCGCGCGCTTTCTGAAAGCTCGCGGCATCGACCGCATCTTCGGCCTGCAGGGTGGACACATCCAGCCGATCTGGGACCACATTGCGAAGCAGGGCATCCGCATCATCGACGTGCGCGACGAGGGCGCTGCCGTACATATGGCGCACGCGCATGCGGAACTCATGGGCGGCTTCGGCGTCGCAATGGTGACGGCGGGGCCGGGGGTGACGAACACGGTTACGGCGATGTGCAATGCGCATCTGGCGCGCATCCCTGTATTGCTCATTGGCGGTTGCACATCGCGCCCGCAGGCGAATATGGGCCCGCTGCAGGACATCCCGCATGTGGATTTGCTGAAACCCGTCTGCCGCACCGCGCGAACCCTGCGTGTTGCCGATCAGGTGATCCGCGAATTCGACGAGGGAGTTGCGCGCGCCATGGGGGATAACGGCGAGCCGGGGCCGGTCTATCTCGAAATTCCCACCGATGTATTGCGCACGTCCGTGCCGAAGCAACTTGTGCTCGACGAATGGATGGCGGCGAAAAAGCCGCGCGTGATGCTGCCCGATCCCGATGCGATCAAGGAAGCCGTGGATGCGCTCTGGGGCGCGAAGCGGCCGCTGGTCTTCACCGGGCGCGGCGCGCGTGGCGCTTCCGCCGAGCTGGTTCGCCTGCTGGACGCCACCGGCGCGCTTTACCTCGACACGCAGGAGAGCCGGGGGCTTGTCCCGGCCGATCACCCCTCGACCGCCGCTGCCGTGCGCGCGCAGGCGATGACGGATGCGGACGTCGTGCTCCTGATCGGCCGCAAGCTCGACTACCAGACGGGCTACGGTTCGCCGGCCGTGTTTCCGCACGCGCGCTTTATCCGCCTCTCGGATGCCCCCGGCGAACTGATCGACAATCGCCGCGGCCAGCCCGAACTGCTGGCAAGCGTGCCGCTCGCGCTCCAGGCGATGTGCGACGTAGCCGGCAATCGCGAGTCCGCAATCGACAGGCAATGGGCGGACGGGCTTCGCGGCAAGCACAAGGATCGCGTCGCGAAGGCGAAGGCGAAGGCGAGCAAGGGGCCGCAGACAGGCGAGGACGGCAAGGTGCATCCGCAGGCGATCTTCGACGCGCTTGGCGTACTTGCCGACCCGGACTACATCGCGATCGCCGACGGCGGCGATCTCCTGAGCTTCGCGCGCACCGGCCTGCAGGCGCGGACCTACATGGACGCCGGAGCGTTCGGCTGCCTTGGCGTCGGCGTGCCGTTTGCGGTCGCGGCCGCACTCGCTGAGCCGGCGCGGCAGGTGATTTCGGTCAACGGAGACGGTGCCTTCGGCATCAACGCGATGGAGATCGACACCGCGGTGCGCCATGGCGCGAAATGCGTCTTCATCGTTTCCAACAACGCGGCATGGAATATCGAACGGCTCGATCAGGAGATGAACTACGGGGGCCGCGTTGTCGGCACCACGCTGCGCCATTCCGATTATGCCGGCATGGCAAAAGCGCTTGGGCTGCACGCCGAGCGCGTGACCAGTCCGGAGGAGTTGAAGCCCGCACTCGAACGCGCGCTGCAGAACGCGCCGGCGCTCGTCGATGTCGTCACCTCGCAGACTGTCATTTCATCCGACGCGCAGAAGGGGCTCGGCTTCGTTCCGGATTACCAGGCGCTGACGGCGTGGGACGATGCGGAGCGTAAACGCCGCGGGCTGTAATTAGCCCGCGGGCGTCCATTGCACGTCGCCGAAGTCTTCCCGGAACGCAAAGCGCTTCAGGTGATCGATCACCACGCCTTGGGTGCGCGTAAGCGATGCGTCGTCCGGCGCTTCGATCCGGATCGAGAGCGATTGCGCGTCGGCATCCAGCACACAGCGGCGATCTTCGGGGAAGGGAACGACGCCGTGCGCGGGCGTGAATTCCACCGCGAATTTATGCGCCCAGTGCTTGCATAGCTGCTGCAGGTACTGGCTCGCTTTTTCAGTGGCTACCTTGGTCTCGGATGCGATCATTGTTTGAATGCCTCTAAATCTGTTGCGCTTCCGCTCGCGCTATTGAGGCGATGTAGGCAACGCGCTCCGGGTCTTCAAGAACGGGCTTCGAGGATAACGAACGCACGTCCGCATTGCCGCGCTCGGTTTGAGCCGGAGTTTGCAATCGCCGCCTTTCGAGGGCGGCGGGGACGCCGGAGGATTTCCGTCCTCCACGGCCATCTGCACGAAAGAGTAGGTGGTGCAGATGAATTGCCGTCACCGCGAAAGCCGAAAGTTCGACCGGCGTCCCGGCACGCTCGGCGCTTGCGCCGTTCGTGCCAAGTAAAGACTTCGCGCGATGGTTTTCGGCTTTCCTTCGCATGATCCCCGGAGGACTGACCAAGTTATCCTCCGCTGGCGGACCTTCTCGACTTCGCGGGAGCGCGTTGGCACGCGCGCCATGCGAAGCCGCCAAGAAAGGTCCTGTGACGCGCGGCAGGCGCGCCGGAACCAGGCGACTTCAGCCGCTGCGCGCGAG
>JAEZFA010000112.1 GCA_023417665.1 Pseudomonadota bacterium
ATCATGGGCACCAGCGCCGTCGGCGCGATGATCGTCGCGGGGCCGGAGGGATTTGCGAAAAACCAGTACCGCAAGTTCAACATCAAATCGCCCGAGACTGCGCCCGGCGACGACACCGGCATGATGCGCGAAGTCCTGCGCCGCCGTTTCCGGCGTCTGGTCGACGAGAAGCCCCGCGCGCCTTCGGACCAGAATGGCGAGCCGGAGAATGCGACGGCGAGCGAAACGCCGTGGCCCGATCTCGTGATCGTCGACGGCGGCCTGCCGCAACTGAGTGCGGCGCGCGAGATCATGGCTGAAGTCGGCGTCGGCGACCTGCCGCTGCTTGCGGTCGCCAAGGGCGCGGATCGCGATTCGGGGCGCGAACTGTTTCACATTGCGGGCCGCGAGCCGTTCCGGCTGCCGCCGCGCGATCCGGTGCTGTATTTCGTCGAGCGGCTCCGCGACGAAGCACATCGCTTCGCGATCGGCTCGCACCGCACGCGCCGGAGCAAAGACATCGGCTCCACCGGCTTGCAGGAAATTCCGGGCGTCGGCCCCGCGCGCAAGCGCGCGTTGCTGCACCACTTCGGAACCCTGAAGGCGATCGAACAGGCCTCGCTTTCCGATCTGGAAAGCGTGCCGGGCATCGACGCGCGGCTCGCCAAGGCGGTCTATGAATACTTCCACGCCGGCGGGTAGCTTCGGCGTTTCCCGATGCCGCATTGACGCCATGGGACAGGGGTGTCTTTCTTGATGGAAATGGACTCCCGCATGAATCAGCCGACGCCAGCTTCCGCGCCGGTCGCGCCTGCAAAGGGCGGCACGGCCTGGAGCCTTGCGAATATGCTGACCTATGGCCGTATCGCCGCGGTGCCGGCGGTCGCGGCCTGCCTGTTCGGGATCGCGGTGCTCGACGGCGGCCTGTGGCTGCGCTGGCTTGCGCTTGCGATCTACGTCGCCGCCGCGATTACCGATTATCTCGATGGCTGGGTAGCGCGGACCTACGGCCAGTTCTCCAAGCTCGGCCGCATGCTGGACCCGATCGCGGACAAGCTGCTGGTTTCCTCGTGCCTCCTGATGCTCGCCGCCGACGGCACCATTCGCGGCTGGGCGCTGTGGGCCGCGATCATCATTCTGTGCCGGGAAATTCTGGTATCGGGCCTGCGCGAGTATCTTGCCGAATTGCGCGTCAGCGTGCCGGTCACCAACCTCGCGAAATGGAAGACCATGATGCAGCTGGTCGCGGTCGGCTTCCTGATCGCGGGCGACGCGGGCGATGTGATTTTGCCCTACACGTCGCTGACCGGCCTTACGTTGCTCTGGATTTCCGCGCTGCTCACGCTCTACACCGGCTATGACTACTTCAAGGCCGGCTCGAAACATCTGGTCGAATGAACATGAAGATCGTTTATTTCGCCTGGCTGCGCGAGCGGCTCGACAAGACCGAGGAAGAGGTCGATCTGCCGGCTTCGGTACTGACCATCGGCGACCTGATCGACTGGCTGAAGACGCGCGGCGAGGAATACGCGCTCGCCTTCGAAAATCCGAAAGTCATCCGGGCCGCGATCGACAAAACCCATGTGCGTTCCGAGGCGAAGATCGCCGGCGCGAATGAGATCGCGCTGTTTCCGCCGATGACCGGCGGCTGATGCGCGCATGGATACATTCGGCGAAACCGTCGCGATCACGGCAAGCCCGATCGACGTAAACGCCGAAACCCGGAGCGTTTCCAGAAGCGGCGGCAATGTCGGCGCCGTCGTGACCTTTTCCGGGATTTGCCGCGCGGACGAAAAAGGCGAAACCATCGCCGCACTTCATCTCGAGCATTATCCCGGCATGGCGGAGCGGGAAATCGAAAGCCACGTCGCGCAGGCGCGAAAGCGCTGGCCGTTGCTGGCCGCGCGCGTCGTGCATCGCGTCGGCCGCATCGAGCCCGGCGAAGTCATCGTTTTCGTCGCGACCGCCAGCGCTCACCGCGAAGCTGCCTTCGCGGCCGCCGAATTCATCATGGATTACCTGAAGACCAGCGCCCCGTTCTGGAAAAAGACCGAAGGCGGCGGCCGCGAGACCTGGGTCGACGCCAACGAAAAAGACGAGCGTGCGGCCGCCCGCGGGGAGAAATAGAAGAACGACCGCGCCGCGCTAGGCGGCCGCCTGCTTCGGCTGCACCGCCGCCATATAGTCGTTCAACAGCGTCTCGCTGATCGTACCCGGCGTGAACTTCCATTCGCCTATCTCCGACACCGGCGTCACTTCCGCCGCACTGCCGGTGATGAAGCATTCGGAAAACCCAGAGAGCTCCTCCGGCTTGATGTGGCGCTCGGTCACCGCAAGCCCACGCCGCTTCGCAAGCCCGATCACCGTCCGGCGCGTTATGCCGTCGAGGAAGCAGTCCGCAAGCGGCGTATGGATCGCGCCGTCCTGCACGAAGAAAATATTCGCGCCGGTGCATTCCGCGACGAAGCCGCGATAGTCGAACATCATCGCATCCGCGTAGCCCCTGCGCTCGGCCCGATGCTTCGAGATCGTGCAGATCATGTAGAGGCCCGAGGCTTTCGCCTTGCACGGGATCGTCGCCGGATCCGGGCGGCGATATTCGGCGACGTCGAGCCGGATGCCTTTCATCTTCTGCGCCGGATCGAAATAGCTCGGCCATTCCCAGCTTGCGATCGCAAGATGAATTTTGCTCGACTGTGCGGCGACGCCCATCATTTCCGAGCCGCGCCAGGCGACCGGACGCAGATAGGCGTCGGTCAGATTGTTGGTCTGCAGCACGAGCGCCTTGGCGGCGTCGATCTCTGCCGCCGAATAGGGAATCTCGAAATCGAGATAGGCTGCCGATTGCCGGAGCCGCTCGGAGTGTTCGGTGCTCTTGAACACCGCGCCGCCATAAGCGCGTTCGCCTTCGAACACGCAACTCGCGTAATGCAGGCCGTGCGACAGCACATGCAGGTTCGCGCTTTCCCACGGCACCAGCCCGCCATCGAACCAGATCTTGCCGGGACGCTTGTCGAAGGGCTGTGGGCTCATGGCAATTTCCTTCATCGGAATGCGAGGGGAGCGGCACCCCCGCGTCTGGGACGTTTTGCCTCGCTGACGCACAATCGCTATGTTTTCGCCAGTGAGAGCGGCTTTCGCCCCTCGTGGAATGCGATCGTTACCTGAGGCCAGCGCCTTCGATACGATCCTTTCGCGGAGGGCGTGCTTTCGGTAACAATCAACCAGAAATATGTCAATATGGCTGACGTAAACGTCTCGACGCTCCCCCATAGCCCCAAAGAGGCAGGCGAAAACGGCCCCACCGCCGCCCACAAAGGCGCCGATCCTCGCGGCGATGAAGGCATCCCCGCAGTCGAGCTGATCGAATTGCTGTTCTTTGCGTATCGCGATTTCGTCGGCGACGCCGATGAGATGCTTGCCCGGCTCGGCTTCGGTCGAGCGCATCATCGGGTCGTGCATTTCGTGAACCGGCATCCGGGCATGCGGGTCGCCGATCTGCTGGCGGTGCTCAAGATCACCAAACAAAGCCTCGGCCGCGTGCTGCGCGATCTCGTCGACAACGGCTACATCCAGCAGAAGGCCGGCGACACCGACCGCCGCGAGCGGTTGCTCTATGTCGCGCCGAAGGGCGAGGAGCTCGCGCGCCAACTGATCTCGCTCCAGACGCGGCGTTTCGCACGCGCCTTCAGTGAATGCGGCCCCGGCGCAAGACTGGCCGCGCGCAAGTTTCTCGCGTCCATGATCGATCCGGAATCGCGCACGGAAGTCGAACGGCTGATCGCGCGGGCGGGCGGCAGGAAATGAGCGAAGCCATGAACAAGCCGCTGAAGGTCCCGTCCGACGATGCACCGCATCTGCTGGTGGTCGATGACGACCAGCGCATTCGCGAGTTGCTGTCGCGCTATCTCGCCGACCACGCTTTCCGCGTCACCACCGCTTCCGACGCAGCCGACGCCCGCGTCAAGCTCGGCGGCGTTTCCTTCGACATGCTGGTGCTCGACGTCATGATGCCGGGCGAGACCGGGCTAGAACTTGCAAAGTCGATCCGCGAGAACTCGGACGTGCCGATCCTGATGCTGACCGCGCGCGCCGAAACGTCAGACCGTATTCTCGGGCTCGAAGCAGGCGTCGACGACTATTTGCCGAAGCCTTTCGATCCGCGCGAACTGCTTCTGCGCATCAACAGCATTTTGCGCCGCTCCGCGACGCCGGCGGTGCCTGCGGTCGAAAGCGTGCGCTTCGGCGATTTCGAGTTTCATCTCGAGCGCGGCGATCTAACGCGAAACGGCGAAGCGGTCCGCATCACCGATCGCGAATGCGACATGCTTCGCGTGCTCGCACTCCGTTCCGGCGATACCGTGCCGCGGCAGGATCTGGTCGCGCCGGGCGGCGATGCCTCCGACCGTGCGGTCGACGTGCAGATCAACCGGCTGCGCCGCAAGATCGAGAAGGACCCCGCCGATCCGGCTTTCCTGCGCACGGTTCGCGGGGTCGGTTACCGGCTTCTGGTTACGCCGTGAGTTCGATCGACGCAGGTCTTCGCGGCATCAAGTCGGCCTTCGGCCGGGTGGCGGACGGTTACGACCGTATCGGCACCTGGCTGAACGCGCGGCTGCCCAAAGGGCTCTATGCGCGAACGCTGCTGATCCTGCTGATGCCGATTGTGCTTCTGCAATCGGTACTGATGTTCGTCTTCATGGAGCGGCACTGGAATCTCGTGACCCAGCGCCTTTCGGCGGCAGTGTCGCGCGATATCGCGGCACTCATCGACATCTATGAAAAATACCCGCAGGACCGCAACGCCGCCTTTCTCAGCAAGATGGCAAGCGACCGGCTCGGCCTGACCGTCGAACTCCTGCCCAATGCCGATCTGCCGCCGCCCGGACCGAAGCCGTTCTTCTCTCCGCTTGATGGCGCCCTGTCGCGCGAGATCGGCGCGCTGATCCAGCGTCCGTTCTGGATCGATACCGTGGGCAATTCCAGCGTCATCGAAATCCGCATCAAGCTCGATCGCAACGTGTTTCGCGTTTTCGCGCCGCGCAACCACGCCTATGCCTCGAACTCGCATATCTTCGTGGTATGGATGTTCGGCACGTCGCTGGTGCTGATCGCAATCTCGATTTTATTCCTGCGCAACCAGATCAAGCCGATCCAGCACCTTGCGGAAGCCGCCGAAGCCTTCGGCAAGGGCCGCGAGGTCGCAAACTTTCGCCCGCGCGGCGCAACGGAAGTCCGCCGCGCCGCTGCCGCCTTTCTGGAAATGAAGCGGCGCATCGAGCGGCAGATCGAACAGCGCACGACCATGCTCGCCGGCGTTTCGCACGACATGCGAACCGTCCTAACCCGCTTCAAGCTCGAACTCGCCTTCCTGCCGGAAGGACCGGAAGTCGAAGCGCTGCGCAGCGACGTCGACGAGCTGCAAAGCATGCTCGAGGCCTATCTCGCCTTCGCCCGCGGCGAATCCGGCGAAGGGCCCTCGATGGTCGATGTTTCCGAAATGCTGCAGGACCTCGCAGCACACGCCGAGCGGCAGGACCGCAAGGCGACCGCAACCTTCTCGGGACCGCCGATCGTGCAGGTACGCCGCGAAGCGTTGCGCCGCTGCGTTGCGAACCTCGTCGCCAATGCGATCCGCTACGGCAAGCACATCTCGATTTCGGGCAAGCGCGAGCCGCGCTGGCTCGAGGTGGTGGTCGAAGATGACGGCCCCGGGATTCCCGCCGACAAGCGCGAGGATGTCTTCAGGCCGTTCCTGCGGCTCGATGAAGCGCGCAACCAGAACCAGGGCCACAGCGGACTGGGCCTCTCGATCGCACGCGACATCGCGATCGCACATGGCGGCGATATTTTCCTGAACGACAGCCCGATGGGCGGCCTGCGCGCGATGGTGCGAATTCCGGCCTAGCTAAAAGAGCCGCGCGCCGTTCGGCACTGCGTGATCCGGCGAGAACAGCACCACCGCACCCTCTTCGTCCGGAAAGCCCAGCGTCAGCACTTCCGACATGACCGGCCCGATCTGCCGCGGCGGAAAATTCACCACCGCCGCGACGCGCTTCCCCGGCAATTGCTCGGGCTTGTAGTACTTCGTGATCTGCGCCGAAGATTTCTTGATTCCGATTTCGGGACCGAAATCGATCATCATCTTGATCGCGGGTTTCTTTGCTTCAGGAAACGGCGCCGCCTCGACGATGGTGCCTACCCGGATATCCACTTTCAGAAAATCGTCGAACGAAATTCTCGGCGCCGGCGCGTCGTGCATGATTTTCTCCGGAAATCAGAAAACCCAGGCTTCAATACATCTTGCCGCCGTCCGGCACCTTCATGTCGGGCACGACGAGCGTGGCCCCCGATGCACCGGGAAAACACAGCACCAGCACTTCTGATGTAAGGGGGCCGATCTGCCGCGGCGGGAAATTCACGACCGCGGCGACCTGTTTGCCAACGAGTTTCTCCGGCGAGTAATTTTTCGTGATCTGCGCAGACGTCTGCTTCCGGCCGATCTCCGAACCGAAATCAATCACGAACCTGATCGCCGGTGTCTTCGCTTCCGGAAACGGTGACGCCTCGACAATCGTGCCCACGCGCACGTCTACTTTCGCGAAATCCTCTATCGTCGCCATCGATCTTCCCCCAGATGAAAACTTCAGACCGCCACGGGCGCGTTCGGGTCTTCCGGAAACGCCACGTCACGCTGCGAACGGCGACGGCGCGGACCGCAGCCCGGCACGAAGCGGCACATCTCGCGCGCAAATCCCGCGAGACGTTCCGCGCTCGCAAGCTGCCGGTCCAGCGACGCCATGGTGCGCGCAAGTCCCGGATCCTCGTCGTCGAGCCAGGTCTGCATCGCCTTGGCGAAGAAACCGGCCAGCGCCTGCGCGCGCATGCCGCCGACCAGCCCGGACGAGCCGATGCCCGCGGACGACAGCATCCATTGCTGCGAGCGGACCGCAAGCTTGTTCAGCCCCATCGCCAGTTGCGGGCTGGTCCGCGCCGAACGATAGAGCGAGCGCACCGCCTCGCGATGGGGCGAGAGCGCCTCGAAGCGGCGCATCAGCACTTCAAAGAGCCGGTCCCGCGCCGACTGATCGGCGAGCTCGGGATCGAGTTGCAGCTGCTCGCCGCCCGAAAGCACTTTCTTGTCGGTTTCGCGCATGAAGGCCGCGACCATGTCGAACGTCGAGCCGAATTCGCCGCGCAGATCGGCGAGCGAGACGTTCGCAAGTTGCGCGACTTCGGAAAGTTCGATGCGCTCGAAACGCTTTTCGGCAAGCAGCGTCAGAAATGCGCCAAGAATTTTTTCGCGAGCTTGTGCATCAGCCATTTGAGGAGTCCTCCAAAGTCTGAAAACGCCGGAAATCCGAGAGGGTTCAGCTTACGGAGAGCCTGTGGCGATGGGAAGGCGTGGTGTTTCGGGTGCGCGGACGCGGCTAGCCCGCCAGTTCCTTGCCCCGCCGGGTCGCTGCCGCGACGGCATCCTCGAACAGCCGGTCGATGCCCGCCTCTCCCATCAGCACGTTCAGTGCCGCTGCGGTGGTGCCGTTCGGTGACGTGACGTTCTCGCGCAGCGTGGAAGCCGGAAGTTCGGAGCGATAGAGCAGCTCGCCCGCGCCGGAAACGGTCTCGCGCGCGAGCTTTGCCGCCAGTTCTTTCGGCAGGCCCGCCTTCTCGCCGGCACGCGCCAGCGTTTCGGCAAGCAGAAACACATAAGCCGGGCCGGAGCCGGAAACGGCGGTCGCGGCATCCATCAGGTTCTCATCCTCGATCCACTCCACCGGACCGGTCGAGCGCAGAAGCGCATCCGTCAATGCACGCGCTTTTGCATCCACGCGCTTGTTCGGAACGGCGACGGTAATTCCCCGGCCGATCGCCGCCGGCGTGTTCGGAATGGTCCGCACCACTGCGGAAGCGGGAAAGGATTGCTCGAGAAAGGAGATCGTCCGTCCCGCCATGACCGAGATCACGACGGAGCCCGCGCCCGCGAATTGCGAGAGCTGCGGCAGCACCTCCGGCGCGACCTGCGGCTTCACCGCCAAGATCAGCGCGGCGACTTCACCCTTCGGCGCCTGGTTGAGCGGAATATCGTGGGCGGAAAGCAGTGCGCGAATTTCCGGCGGCGGCCCGGGATCGCGCACCGCCACCTGCGCGGCGGGCAATCCGGCCTTCAGCCAGCCTTCGAGCAGCGCGCCGCCCATCTTGCCCGCACCGGCGAGCATGATGACACCGTTCAGCGCCGAGAGCGCGCTCATCGCCTATGCCTCGCCGGCAGTCTCGAACAGCGCGGCGTCCATCGCCTCGCGCGCGGTCTTGCCCGCCCAGATCACGAATTGAAACGCGGGATAATAGCGCTCCGCGGCGCTGATCGCGTTTTCAAACAGCGCCTCGCATTGCCGGCCGCTTGCCTCCGCACCGCCGGACAGCACCAGTCCGTCGCGATACATGACGAGCCCTTCCTCCGACCACAGATCGAAATGGCCAAGCCAGAGCTGTTCGTTGACCATGGCGAGCAGCTTGTAGATTTCGCCGCGCCGCGCCTCGGGCACCTTCAGGTCGAAGGCGCAGGCCGCATGCAGCGCTTCCAGTTCGTCCATCCACTGGAACGAAACATTGTAGTCGGTATGGCGGCCTTTGATGGAGAGCGTGATTTCAGACTCGTTCGAACGCTCGAACGACCAGTCATTGACCGCAGCCAGCCGCTCGACCAGGTCGACGGGATTTCCGCCGGGCCCTCTATCGAATTCAGCCAGAGACATTCCGCATCCTTTCCCGAACCCAGCCCATCCGCGAATCCACGACCGCGCCCGGACCACGAGTGGCCCGAGCCGTTCCTTGGCTTCCCGGTTGGTCTGCCGCCGCAAGTTGCTGATTCGCCAAAATGAAACGCAAATCAGTAGGGTCAGAAGAATCGAATTCGCCGCCGCCTTCAATGCCGGCCGCGGCACTTCCCACAACCGCAGGCCGCTCGCGGGGCAATTAACGGTGGAGAACTCAGCTCGTCGGCACCTGGTTGTTCAGGAGCTGTTCGAGCGCAGCGACCCGGGCTGCGAGCTTCTCGTTCTCGTCGCGGGCTTTCGCGGCCATTTCCTTGACCGCTTCGTGCTCCTCGCGGGTCACCACATCCATGCCGCGCAGGATGCGCTCCGCCTGCGTGCGGACCATGGTTTCGACCTCGCGGCGCACGCCGCTGGCCATGCCCGCGGCATCGTTCGCAAGTCGCGCGAACTCGTCGAAAATGCGGTTGCTGGTCTGCGTCATGCTGCCCTCCTGAGGGTCCGGTGAAGCCGCAACGGGCGGCTTGCGACCCTACAATGGGTATCCGGGCTGCAAGCCGCAAGGCGGCGTCTTGACTTACGGTAAGCGAGGGCGGATTTGAGCCGCGGAATGCCGCTTTTCGCCCTGCCCTTCCCCATGATCGACCCGGTGCTGATCTCGGTCGGTCCCTTCGCGATCCG
>JAEZFA010000108.1 GCA_023417665.1 Pseudomonadota bacterium
GGCGTGAGAAGCCGTCCAACGGCACGTCTTCGGTCGAGACGGCTTCGATGATCCGCGAGCGAAACGGCTTCTTGGATTTAAGGTGGAAAAAGCCCGGTAAGCGGACCACACGGGGCAAGTCCGTCATTTTGGGATCGCCGCCGAAGTGCGCGGCAAGCTGCGCTTGAAGCGCTCGCCATTCCTCGAAATCATCGGACGGATTCAGAAGCCAAAAGGCGTGATACCGGCCGGAAGAAGTCTCGTTGAGGATATGGGGCGCGATGTTCCACTCCTTCGGGAGCGGTGCGCCATCAAAGTCCACGAAGGCGGCGCGGATCGTCCGAATGTTCTTGGCCGTGCGGCCTTTGCCATCCGTGCCGTTCACCGTGACATAGACGCCGCAAAATTCCTTCTGTGCGTTCGCCAATTGCTTGAGCGATCCGCCGAGAGTGCCGTGGAAATGCTTGGCGGCATCCTTGTTCTGCTTCCGATCATCGAAAACTTGGAAACACACTTCGGGATTGGCCTCCCCGGTAAGCAGTTCAAGGAATCGCTTTGTTTCAGGAAGGCCGAGCTTGGTGCCTTTGAGCGGATGAGTCTTATCGAGCATTGCGGCCTCCTTATTCATACAGTGATGCGCGGTACGCATTCATGCGTTCGCGGACGCGCATATTCGGGTTGATTGCGGACATTGCAGCGCGCGCACATTCCTTCGCTTCGGCGAAGACTTGATCGCGAACGTCGCGTAGTGCGCCGGTATCAAAGCCGGTCACACGCACTTCGTGGAAGCCTTTGGGCGCGCTTTCATCATCGCGAAGGGTTATGGCGAGGGCGAAGGTCCGGCGTATCGGCCTGCACTCGTCGCCTATGAAGTCTTCGGTGCGTGCTGCGAAGAGTGCGAACGTCTCGACATTGCAACGGTCGTTGGCGCTCGCATGAATTAACAGCTTGTCCGAAACTTCGGCGCGCAATTGGTTCGGTTGCGCTTCGGGCGACAGGCCAAGGCCGAGCCACGGGCTTGCGAGAGCTTCAAGGGCTGCGATGGTGTCAAGCTCACTTGCGCCACGGAACGCGATACCAAATGCCGGTGCGCCCGGCTCAAGTCCACGGCGTGCGGCTCCAATGAGAAACCGCGCGAACGTAAGCGAATGCTCCGGCGATGCGCCCGCAGTCTTGGCGAGAAGGTGTTGGATGCGGTTGCAATGATCCCACCGGACAGAATGCAGCCAATCGCTCCGACTCTGACCTCGTGCCTCGGCGGTCGCGGCGGCGCGTCGTGCGGCTCGCTCGGCCTTACGGGCTTCGCGATCCCGTGCAGCCTTAGCCATCCGCACGGCGGCTGCCTCGGCTCGGCGCTCTGCGAGTGCGGGATCGCGGGCAAGACGTTCGGCGCGCGCCATTGCATTTTTTCGCTGGCGTTGCGCTTCCTCGTTTGCTTCCCGCCATTCTTCCAATTGTTCCGGCGGCATAGCCGGAACGTGACGCTTCAAAGCATCGCCAAGACAACGAAGCGTAGTAGCAAGTCCGAAGCGTTCTTGAACCTGTGTAATGATTGCACTCTTGTCTGCCTCCGTTAGCGGTTTGGCACCAAGAAAGTAGAGACGCTTGCCTTTGGCGAAGATCGCAACCAAAAGCGGGAGGGCGAGTAACTGTAGCGCGCGGATCGTATTGGGAAGCCGCGCTTGCTCGCTAAAGCTGCCACGCGCATTCAAGATGAACCCTTGCTTGTCCTTTTTCATTGCCGATCCCCCGCAATATTCAACGCGCGTGCCGCGTGGTCCGGGTCGCTTGCGAGAGAGGCCAGCACCGCAAGGCGCGCAAAATAGTCCGCGTCCGCGCCGCGCGCCGGATCAAGTAAGACTCCAAATTCTTCACCGACAAAAAGGTCAGGACGCGAGACGCGCGGATCGCGCTGGAAAGTTACGCTTGCTTCGTCCACGCCGCCCAAGACGCGGCGCTCGGCGTCCATCACAGTGAAGCGCTCCGCGTCCGCGAGGAAAACGCCGCGCGTAAGTGCATATGCAATGCGGCGCTTCGCGCTGGATTCCGGGCGTGAGCCTGTTTTGCTATGTTGGGGCTGCCAATTACTCATGGTGTCTCTCCCCGCCCGGTTCGCGCTCCAACGCGGCCGGGCGTTTCCTTTGCGCTACCCGGTGGCTTTGCCGCGCGGCGAGTTCCACTTTTCATAGATCGCAGCGACATTGAGCGTGTTGGTCTTAGCGTCGATCAGTGCGGCCGGGCCGGTCGCGATTTTCGGTGCGCTCTTGAAGCGGGAAAGGTCGATAGCCGCGATAGCTACCGCCGCTTCAAGCTCATCGGCAAAACCGAGACGCACGGCATCCTCGGCGGACAACCACGTCTCTTTCGCCATCATCGCTTCGATATCTCCGGCAGGATGCTTAGTGCGCTTGGCGTAGGCCGAAATGATTTGCGCGCGCATCCGGTCGATAAGATCGGCATAGCGCCGAAGATCGTCGGCATTGCCAGCAACGCTGCCGCTCGGATCGTGAATCATCACCCACGAATTGCTCGGCATGATGATCCGCTTGAATGCCATCGCGATCACGGACGCCATCGACGCGGCAACGCCGTCGATCACAACGGTTGTCGGTCCGGCATAGCGCGCGATGACGTTATAAATCGCGAAGCCTTCCGTGACCGAGCCGCCGGAAGAGTTGAGAGTGGCGTGGATCGAAGAATGGCCGCCGCGAGATACGGCGTCGATAACCGCCTTGGCGTCGATGCCACCGGGCACGCCAACGTCGCCGGAAAGGTTGAGGCGGAGAACGCCGCCACGATTTACGATTTTCATCATTAGAGCCTCCAATGGGGTTTGAAAGTGGATGGCGCGCGGCGCGTGCGCCGCACGGTGTCAAACGTGACGGATTTCGATTTTGGGCATTGAGCGTGCCAGCCCGGCTAACGGCCTTGCATCGTTGACCAGCAACTTGCGACGCGGAACGAAAACGCCGGACTTCGCCAGCGAGAACCACAAGGACTCGTATTCGAGCGACTTTTCGTAGATCAGCTCATCCGCGTCTTCGATGGCGGCTTCGCGAGCATCGGCGGTCAATGTCTCGCCAATCTCAAGGGCCGCATACGCTTCGATGGCCCGCTCGCCCTTTTCGATAAGCGCTTCCTCGGAAGCCCATGCGTTGAAGAGGAAAGCGTCCGGGCGACCGATGCCATCAACGAAGTGGGACGGGAGTCGAGCCGTTGTGCCTTTTGCAGCGAAGAGCGCGGCCCAATCCGGCTCGCCCTTCTTTGCGTAACTTTCCACTTGAGCGCGCCAAAGAGCTTTGGCTTCATCAATGGTCTTCGGCGCGCGGCTCTTTTTCTTCCGAAGCTCGAAGGCGTCCGTGATTTCAGTTTCGAGTCGGCTTAGTGCTTCGGTGTCTGTCTCATTTTTGCGCTTGTTCGCCTTGCGATCATCGAAGACAAGTTTGGCGTCGGGCGCGAGCTTGAGAAGGTAAGCGCGGAGCAACTTGCGCGGGACGTTGTAGTTTGCAGCGTGAGCGTATTGCTCATTCTGCTTTCGTTGCCACTCTTTGAGAGCCGCTTTGCCTTCGGCAACGATTTTCCGCCATTTCTCCAACTCGCCGTTGGGTTCGATAATGCGCGCGGTGCCCACGGTATCGGCGGGCCTTTCTTTGACGTTTTTGCCGTGTAATTCTGCGCTCTCAATGGCGCGGAGGTTCACCGCTGCATGACCGTTGTCGGCACGTTGCTCGTTGATTTTCGGCGTGAGGGCATCACCGGCGGCGCTACAGGAAAGTCCGCCGGACTCAAACGCTTCATAGCGCGGCTTGATGTTTGTGTGATTTAAGAAGCTCATTTTAATCTCCTGAAAGGTTGAGCGGCGGCCTGTTAGGCCGCCGTCTTCGTTCCGGCTTCGAGCTTGCGCGCGATTAGCCGATCAATTTCGGTTGTGGGGATGAGGCGTCGGCTGCCGATCTTCACGCTCGCTAGTTCTCCGTTCGCGATCATCTTGTGAACGGATGAGCGGCAAAGGCCGAGTGCGTTCATCGTCTCCGAGACGGAGAGACAACGCCGAGCCGAAACCTGTCCGTTGGTGTCCATGTGAATAGTCCTTTCGCTTTTCGAGAGCGCGTGATTGCGCTTCGTCATGCGAAGGACGATGGCGATTATTGCTTTGTGATAAAATGGCGTTTCACGCACTTACGCGATGAGCGAGTGCGAAAGAGTCACCAAAAGAGTACGAAATCGTTTGGCGCTATTTCGAGGCGTCTTTGATCGCGTCTTGAAGAGACGAATTCGATTTGAAAACGGAATCGAACGCGCCGGGAATCAACTCGCCATAGATCGCGGCGATGCGGCGTAAGAAAGCGAGGGTGGCGGACGTGCGAACGCCCTTGCGCTGCCCGATGCTCGGCAACTTCGGCTTCTTGCCTTTGACGGCCTCATAGGCCCGGAGAACGGCTCGTAGTGCGTCGTGGCGGGCGATCAAGCGGGTTGAATGGCGGTCTTCCTCTTCTGTCTTGTTGCGACCAGCAACAAGCGCCTTAGCTGCCGGAATCAGGCGGCGAAGCTCACGCGGGTCCGGCACTCCCCATGCGCTCTTTGGAGGCTTGCCGCCGTTCGCGTCGAAGATGGCCGAGCGCGCACGGGCGGGAGTCTCGGCCCAAACTTTGATGAAGTTCGCAAGGTCCGCCTTGGTCTTGAAATTAGCCGCAGCGGCTTGGAGCCGCGTGAGCGCCGGTCCCGGCTTGCGCGTTTTCTCTTCGATAGTGCGGGCGACAAACATGCCCTCGCGGAGAGTGTACCAAGGTGCGCCGATGGTTCGCTCATAGTGGAGCATCGCCTTATGAATCTCGCGGGCGGCGTCTTCGTTCTTGAGGAAGTCGAGAAGCGTGCCGGACGCGGGTCTAAAATCGCCGCCGAGCCAAGTCCGGGACGGTCGAAAAATCTTCTCGCGCTCACTCCGCAAGAAGTGCCCACGATTGCGCTGGTTTTCTTTAAGCGCCTTCGGGATCGCGGCAAGTATCGGCTTGCGGTTGGCCGGGGCGCGCAAGCTGCCAACCAAATCATAATTGGGGCCGAGGGCGGGAAAATTCGGCCGACTCTTCTCCGGGATCGCCTCCCAATCACGCCACGCCTCCGCCCAAAGTCGCGCGCCGCCCTCCGCTCCAACTGAGCGCAGAGCTTCGAGCGCGGCGACCACTCGCGGGTCGCCGTTCGGCGTGGCTATGGCGAGCGTCTTAGGCATTGGCCGCCTTCCGCATAGGCGTCACGTTGCCATGAGCGAGGTAGCGCGCCCATTCGGTCATTAGCTCGCGCCGCTTATCGAAAGAAGTCTCGCGCCGGTAGGATGCCTTCGTTTTGTTGCGGACGCCGTGCGCGAGGGCGTATTCACTCACATCGTCTTCAAACTTGGTTTGATCGCCAGCGTAGTCTTTGAAAGCAGAGCGCATTCCATGAACGGTCGGCCCCTTGCCGCGAAGACCACGCAAGCATTCGAGCATCGCCATATTTGAGAGCGGCGAGTCTAGCTTGGCACCGGGGAAGACGAAGCCTTCGGGATGGCGGTTGGATTTCATCTTGCCTAAAATCGCCAGCGCATCATCCGATAGCGGGACTTCGTGATGCTCGCCCATTTTCATCCGTTCGTCGGGGATGATCCAAGCCTTGTCCTCAAAGTCAATTTCGCACCAGCGCGCTCCGATTGTTTCGTTAGTTCGCGCGGCGGTGAGAATCGTAAATTCTAAGGCGTAGGCCGAAACGGAGTTGAGCTTGCGAAGCTCGCGCATGAAGCCCGGCATATCTTTGTACTTAATCGCTGCGAACTTCTTCGCCTTTGGCTTCTTGATTTCGTCGAATATGCGCTCCCACATATTGTCTTCAAGGCGAGCGGGATTTAGTCCAGCGTAAGCGCCCTTAGCGATGGCGTGAGAGAAAACACGCTCAATGCGGCCGCGCGCACGCGCGGCAGTCTCGCGTGTCCTCTTCGCAATCGGCTTAAGCAATTTCTCGATATCGTCGGCCGTGATTTGGTGCAGGAACAGGGAGCGAATGGGCGCTGCATGTTGCTTAAGGGTCTTACGCCATTGAGCGCGGTGCTTCTCAGATTTAAAATTTTCTTCCCGATCTTCAAAGAAGCTGTCCGCGTAATCGCCAAAGCGAATCGGCTCCGGTCGGGACGTTTCCTTTTTGCGCTTGTACGCAAGCGGGTCTTCTTTTGTGGTGTCGGCTTTGAAGTCCGCTAGTACCGTCCGGTATTCCTCCGCGCGCTTCCGAGCCTCGGCGAGCGAGACGCCATCCTTGTTTTTGCCCGGAGCGGCACCTAGCCCGATTTCCCGAAGCGGGCCCGGCTTTCGCTTGATCTTCTTGGGCTTAGAATCCGGCCCCTCAGAGCCTTCCGGGCCTTCCTCAGCCGGTTTTTCCTCGATTATTTTGCCTGCGCCCTTCACCCGGTAAAGGAAGGTCCAGCGCCGCCCTCCGTTCTTCGCGATGCTCAAATAGAGGTTGCCGCCGTCCGCGTAGCGGCCCGGCTTTGACAGGCTTAAAACCTCTCGTGTCGTGAGGCGGTTGGTGACGTGCTTTCCCATATCCAAGCTCTCCGCCGAACCTTCGCAGTCCAGCTTCCTGCCCTAATTTAATCGGTGGATTAGGAAAAACATCCTCACACGCCGGTGAACATGGAAACACAGTTAATCGCGGTGGCGCACGGACTTCTTACACATGGACACCCACCGGCAATCCTTGGTAACCCGCTTTGAGGCGGCCACCCTCTCCGCCATTTTCGTTTGCGCGCGGCCGCCCCACCAACCCCGCGCGCGTGGCTCCGGGTTCGAACTTCGTTACGGACCCTTCGCCATTCTTGTTTGCGCAGACGTTCACATTGCCGCCCCGCGGTTTTCAGCGCGTCGTTGCGGTTCGCGTAAATTCCCTGTCCAGCAGTCCCATGATGACGTCGTCCTGCCACGCGCCACGCACGAAGGCGGCTTCGCGCTCTCGCCCCTCCTCCACGAACCCGCATTTCCGATAACAGGCGATGGCGCGGATGTTGCCCGACAACACGCGCAACGAAACCCGATGCAGGCCGATGTCGAACGCATGCGCGAGCACGAGCCGGATCGCTTCGGCACCATAGCCTCGGCCAAGACATGCCGGGTCGTCGATGCCGATTGCGAGCATGGTGCGCTTGTCGTTCCAGTCAGTGCGATGAAGGCGGACGTGGCCGATGAAGCGGCCCGCATCGATCACCCAGGCCGACGGCTGCTGTTCGATGAAGCGAATGGCCGCTTCCGCTTCGGCGCGGCCGAAAGGGGCGTCGGCGTCGAACGTGCCGCCATAGGCCTCAACGATCTCGCGATGGCGGCCGAGCGCAAGACGCGCCTCGACGTCTTCCCGCGTTGGTGCGCGAAGCACGAGACGTTCGCCTCGGAGTTCGGTCACGGTGTTTTTCATCGGCAGGAATTTTCGGCATGTCGGGAAACGGCGATCATGTCAGCCTCGCCGTCTTCGGCCGAGATCGCGCAAAATCTCGCGCGCCGCGTTGTGTCCCGGTGCGCCGGTGACGCCGCCGCCGGGATGCGTGCCAGAGCCGCACATGTAAAGCCCGGGCAGCGGCCCGCGATAGTTGCCGTGGCCGAGCGCGGGGCGCGCCGAGAACATCTGCCCGAGATCGAGTGCGCCGTGAAAGATATCGCCGCCGATCAGTCCGAACGTGCGCTCCAGATCGAGCGGCGACAGGATCTGGCGGCCGAGGACCGACGCCCTGAAATTCGGCGCATAGCCATTGACGGTATCGATCATCAGATCCGCGACCTGCTCGCGGCAATCGTCCCATGATTTCCCGTCCGGCAGTTCCGGCGCGACGTGCTGGCAGAACAGGCTTGCGACGTGCCGCCCTTCGGGCGCGAGCGTCGGGTCGAGGGTCGAGGAAATCACAAGCTCCACGATCGGCTGTTTCGACCAGCCCTGCATGCGCGCATCGAAATAAGCCTGCTCCATGTATTGCAGGCTCGGTGCCATGATGATGCCGGCAGTGTGATGCTCGGCCAGCGCTGTGCCCGGCAGGCAGGTGAAGTTCGGCAGTTCCGAGAGCGCCACGTTCATGCGAAACGTGCCCGAGCCGACGCGCCAGTTTTCGATATGGCGGCGGAAGCCTTCCGGGAGGACGCTTGCGTCCATCAGCTTCAGGTAGAGCAATTTCGGATTGAGGTTCGATACGACGGCGTGCCCGCGATAGATGCTGCCGTCTTCGGTCACCGCGCCCGTGGCAACGCCCTTCTCGACCAGAATTTCCTTTACCCGCGAAGACAGGCGGATTTCCGCGCCGCTCGCGGTGGCGGACTTCGCCATGGCCTGCGTGATCGCACCCATGCCGCCGATCGCGTGACCCCACACGCCCTTCTTGCCGTTCACTTCGCCGAAGCAGTGATGCAGAAGCACATAGGCCGAGCCCGGCGTATAGGGACTCGCATAGTTTCCGACGATGCCGTCGAAACCGTACACCGCCTTGATCGGATCGCTTTCGAACCATCCGTCGAGATAATGCCCCGCGGAATTCGTGAAGAGGTCGAGCAGCGAACGCTTGCCGTCGATGTCGAGCTTGCGCAGCCGGTTCGCGAGCGCGCCGGCGCGGATCAGTTCGGGGATTGCCGCAAGCGGATTGCCGTCGACGACATTCGGTGGGGTCTGCAACACGACCTCACGCAAGAGGTCCGCGACGAGATCGAGTTCCGCGGCATAGGCGTCGAGGCGCGCGGCATCCTTCTGCGAAAATCTTGCGACTTCTTCCGCCGTTCTGCCGGCGCCGGTTTTTAGGTAGCGACCATCGGGCAGCGGCAGAAAATTTGAAACCTTGCGCTCGACCACGCGCAGGCCGTGGGCGGAAAGTTCGAGATCGCGGATCACCTTGGGATTGAGGAGCGAGACCGTGTAAGCCGCGACCGAGTTGCGAAATCCGTGATGAAACTCCTCGGTGACCGCCGCCCCGCCCGCCACCGCGCGCTGTTCCAGCACCACGACCTTCAGGCCGGCGCGGGCGAGATAGGCCGCGCAAACGAGGCCGTTATGGCCGCCGCCCACGATCACCGCGTCGTAGCTCGAGGATTTGCCGTTCAAGGGGCGACCGCCATTTGCAATGCAGGGCCTGAATAGGCCACAAAGCGCCCCCATGTGAACCCGGCGCGCGGCCAGTGGCGGTCAGCAGCGCCCGAAGATCCTGAAGAAATGAGCGAAAACCCCTCTCCCCGCGTGAGTTTCGTATCGCTTGGCTGCCCCAAGGCGCTGGTCGATTCGGAGCGGATCGTGACCCGGCTCCGGGCCGAAGGCTATGAGCTGTCGCGCGACCATGCCGGCGCCGACGTCGTGCTGGTCAATACCTGCGGGTTTCTCGATAGCGCCAAGGCCGAAAGCCTTGCTGCCATCGGCGACGCGCTTGCCAGGAACGGCCGGGTGATCGTTACCGGCTGCATGGGTGCCGAGCCGGACAGCATTCGCGCGGTCCATCCTGCGGTGCTCGCGGTCACCGGACCGCAGCAGTATGAAGCAGTGGTGGACGCAGTGCATACGGCAGTCCCGCCGAAGCATGATCCGTTTCTCGATCTGGTGCCCGAACAGGGCATCAAGCTCACGCCGCGGCACTACGCCTATCTGAAGATTTCGGAAGGCTGCAACAACCGCTGCACGTTCTGCATTATCCCGCGCCTGCGCGGCGACCTCGTCAGCCGTCCTGCTGCGGATGTGCTGCGGGAAGCGGAGCGGCTTGTGAAGGCTGGTGTGAAGGAACTGCTGGTCATCTCGCAGGATACATCCGCTTACGGGATCGACCTGAAATTCGCCGCGAGCAAGTTTCGCGACAACGAGGTGCGTGCAAAGTTTGTCGATCTTGCGCGGGAACTGGGCGAACTCGGCGCATGGGTGCGACTGCACTACGTCTACCCTTATCCGCATGTCGATGACGTCATGCCGCTGATGGCCGACGGCAAGGTGCTGCCTTATCTGGACATTCCTATGCAGCATGGCAGCCCGAGCGTGCTGAAGCGCATGCGTCGGCCTGCATCGCAGGAAAAGCAGCTCGCGCGTATCGTCAAGTGGCGCGACGAGGTACCGAACCTGACGCTTCGTTCGACCTTCATCGTCGGCTTTCCCGGCGAAACGGACGCGGAGTTCGACGAGTTGCTCGCCTTCCTCGAGGAAGCGCAGCTCGATCGCGTGGGTTGCTTCAAGTTCGAGCCGGTGCGTGGAGCGCCGGCAAACGAACTGGACAACCCGGTGCCCGACGAGATCAAGGAGCAGCGCTATGCGCGCTTCATGGAAACGCAGCAGCGGATCAGCGCGAAACGGCTGCGCGCGAAGGTGGGTAAGCGCGAGCCTGTCATCATCGACAGCGTCTCGGGCAATACCGCGATCGGCCGCACCCGCGGTGACGCGCCGGAGATCGATGGCGTCGTTCATGTCACGAGCAGAAGGCCGCTGAAGGTCGGTGAGATCGCGACCGTCAAGATCGATGCCGCCGAAGCCTATGATCTGCGCGGTACGGTGGCCGGTTTCTGAACGCGGCGTTTACGTCCGGTAGCCCGCGCGAAATGCGCCCCAATGACGTCCCATTACGCGAATGGGCGCGTCGATCTCCCACATCATGAAGATGTGTCCGCCGCCCATGTCGCGCGGATAATACTGGATCATGTAGGGCCGCGTGTTGCGCGCGGCAGATAGTCCCGCGCGGTCGTCGAAGATGCGCTTGTTCCGGGAATTCGCGGTATTCCACTCCACTTCGCCCGGGCGCTGCGGATGCGAATACTTCTTGTTGTGCACCGGAAGGTAGGCGTTGCGGTCGACCGCGCCGCAGAACACCATGCGCGGATCGGCAGCCAGAATAGGCTCCTGTATCGGCCACAGCGCCTGCTCAAGCGCTTCGACATAAGGCTTGTCGTATTGCGGCGGATTGGTGCCGGGGATCGGCTCGTAGTGATTGTCGAACATCATCTCGGCGGTCACTTTGCCGGAACTGATGAGGTCTTCGATCGCGGTGCCGATGCGGTTTGCCGTGCCGATCGCGAGTTCGATGAATTCCCTGTTCTCCGCGCGTACCGCCTCAAGCTTCCCGTTGAGGACGGAGGCATCCTCCGAAGCAAGCTCGAAGAATGCGCAATGAATGCCGAGCTCGGTCTGATTCACGACCCGCGCCGGCAGGCTGCCGATGTCGGGGACGTCGATATGGATGCTTTCTCCGGTGCGCAGCGTGAGCGCGCCCGACGATTTGAGCAGCAAGCCTCCGGCGCCGACATCGACCGTCATGGTATTCGCGGAAACGCCAGCCGCCCGTACCGTGACGCTCCACTCGCAAGGCAGGCGGTCGCTTTGCCGGCGGTCGCCGATTTCGGTTGCGCGCAGAAAAATGCTGAGCCGCTTCCGCAGCGTTTCGGCGAGCTCGGCTGCGGTGTTGGCCGAGGTGTCGATCTGTTCGCTTTCGGCGCGCGCCCGTTCTGTTGCTTTTCGAATGTTCGCAACACTCTGCGCCACATTGCCGATAAAGTTCGAATTGTCGGCGGCGTTGATCGAGAGTTCGGTCGTTGTCGCGACCTGTTCCTCTACCGAGGAAGATACGCTTGCAAAAAGCGGACGGACTTCCTCGATCACGCGCGCGATGCGCGCGAGCATCGCCATGGATTCATTGGCATCCTTGCGCAAGGCATCGATCTTCAGCGTGATCTCCGAGATCGCTTGCTGCGTTTCCGCGGACAGCGCCTTCACTTCGTTGGCCACTACGGCAAAGCCTCGCCCGGCATCGCCGGCGCGCGCGGCTTCGATCGAGGCGTTGAGCGCGAGCAAATGGGTTTGCTTGGCGATGCCGGAAATAAAGGTAACGACCTTTCCGATCTCGCCGGAGGAAGCCTGCAGACGTTCGACCTGCCTTCCGGTCGCGCTCGCGGCCTCGCCGGCTTCGACCGCGAGGTCATTCGCCTTGTGTATCTGCGTGCTGATGAGTGTAGAGGACTGCGCGAGTTGTTCGGTCGCGCTGGCAAAGGAATTGACGTTGGCTTCCGCGATGCCGACCTGCTCGGAAAGTTCTATGGCCGATCCGGTAATGGCTTCGAGCGCCTGGCTCGCTCCACCGACTCCGGCATGAACGTTCTTCGCGGCGCCGCCAACCTTGTGAATGAGAACCGCAAGATCGGATTCCAGGAGATCGAGCGACTCCCGCACGCGGTCGAGCGCTTCCGGGCCGGCGGCGACCGGCAATGCCTCGATTGCCGACGCTCCCGCTATCGACTCGCGATCAGCAGCGGGTGTCGTCGCGGCGCCCTTCTTTCGAAAGAACTGAACCACGGTTGGCCGTTATCCTCTCCCCGGCCAACGATAGGCTGATTCTCATGCCGCACACCGCCCTTGAAGGCGGTGTGCGGAGATTATTTGTCGTCAATCAGGGCAATAATACCGTCTGGCCGGTCGTATTGCGGGACTCGATGTCCCGATGCGCCTGCTGCACGTCCTTGAGCGGATAGGTCTGGTTGATCTGGATTTTGACGTTGCCCTTCTCGATGACCTTGAAGAGGTCGCGGGCGCCGGCTTCCAGCTCCTTGCGGGTAGCGAAGTAGTGGATCATCGTCGGGCGGCTGACGAAAAGCGAACCCTTGGTCGCGAGGATGCCGAGGTTCACGCCTTCCACCGGGCCGGACGCGTTGCCATAGCTTGCGAGCGTGCCGCGCGGCTTGAGGCTGTCGAGGGAGCTCATAAAGGTCGACTTGCCGACGCCGTCATAAACCACGTCGCACTTCTTGCCCTTGGTGATCTCGTTGACCCGCGTTGCCACGTCCTCGTCGCGGTACAGGATGACGTGGTGACAGCCATTCTTCCGCGCGATCTTCGCCTTATCCTTCGAGCCAACCGTGCCGATGACGGTTGCGCCGAGCGCCCGGGCCCACTGGGTGAGGATCTGGCCGACACCGCCTGCAGCCGCATGGATCAGTACGGTGTGCCCCTTCTTTACGCGAAACAGCGAGCGTAACAGGTATTGCGCGGTCAGGCCTTTGAGCATCATCGCGGCGGCGGTCTTGTCGCTGACCTTCTTCGGAAGCTTGATCAGCTTCTCGGCCGGCAGATTGCGCTCGGTGGCATAGGCCCCGGGGACGGTGCCGTAAGCGACCCGGTCGCCCTTCTTCAATCCCCTCACGCCTTTGCCGACCGCGAGTACGACGCCAGCGCCTTCATTGCCCGGAACGAACGGATAAGCCGCGGGCTTGTAGAGGCCGGTACGGAAATAGGTATCGATGAAGTTCAGTCCGATCGCGGTCTGCTTGACCCGGACTTCGCCCTTACCCGGATCGGGCAAGGCGACTTCCTCATACTTCAGTACTTCCGGACCGCCATGCTCGTAGACTCGAACTGCAAACGCCATTGTTTTCCTCCAGGGGTGCCGCATTCAGCGGAGCGTGTTCTAGCGCCAATCTTTGCCCCGCGCGAGGGCGTGGCCGCAACTAGCGGCCGCCGGAAATGCGAACCGTCGAGCCGACTACATAGGAGGCCTGCTCCGACATGAGATAGAGGATCGCTTCGGCGACTTCCTCCGGAGCGCCTTCGCGCCCCATCGGAATCATCGACCGCAAACGCTCGATGCGGTCCGGCTGGCCGCCGGCGGCATGAATGTCCGTATCGATCAGGCCGGGCGCAACCGCGTTCACGCGAATCCCTTCCGCTGCCACCTCGCGCGAAAGCCCGATGGTCAGCGCGTCGATCGCGCCCTTGGAGGCGGCGTACCAGACGTATTCGCCCGCAGCGCCCAGGGTCGAGGCCATCGAGCCAATGTTGACGATGGTACCGCCGTTGCCGCCGTACTTGCGCGAGAGCCGTCGCACAGCTTCCTGCGCGACCAGCATGGCGCCCGTCACGTTTACGTCGATGACCCGGCGCATCATGGCGGGATCGGAATCCGCAAAACGGCCGCTGTCTCCCACGATGCCGGCGTTGTTCACGAGGTCGGTCAGCTCGCCGAAGGCATCGACCGCTTCAAACATTGCGCGAATGTCGCGCTCGCTAGCCATGTCGCCCTTGATCGCGATTCCTCGGGCGTTGCACTTTTCGATGTCGGCAACCACTTCGTTTGCAGCTTTTTCGTTGCCGACATAATTGATTGCGACGTCGTAGCCGCGGCGCGCAGCGAGCCGCGCGGTCGCAGCGCCAATGCCCCGGCTGCCGCCGGTGATCAGAACGAGTTTCTTTTCCATCCCTATTTCTCTTTTTTCGTTGCCGCTTTCGTTGTCTTCGTATTGCGCCGCATGGCGATGTTGACGGCTTCAACGAGGCTCGCGAAGGCCATCGAGAAGTAGATGTAGCCACGCGGGATCTTGAAGCCGAGACCGTCGGCAACCAGCGCGACGCCGATCAGCAGCAGAAAGGCGAGCGCGAGCACTTTGGTGGTCGGGTGTTTCGAGATGAAGTCCGAGATCCAGCCCGAGGCCGCGTACATAATGGTTACGGCGATCAGAACCGCGATCACCATGATCTCGATGTCTTCCGCGAGCCCGATCGCCGTAATGATGGAGTCGATCGAGAAGACCAGATCGATTGCCACGATCTGCAGGACGATTGCCCAGAACGCGGATCTTGCGACGGTCGCTTTCGTCTCGCCGTTCTCGCCTTCGACGGCTTTGTGCAACTCCTGCGTCGACTTGCCGATCAGGAAAATTCCGCCGGCAAACAAAACGATATCGCGCCAGGAAAAGCCGTGACCGAACAGGGTGAAGACCGGCTCTTTCAGCGCGATGATCCAGGTCAGCAGGAACAGGAGTGCGATCCGGAATACGAGCGCAAGGCTGAGGCCGATCTGGCGTGCGCGCTTTGCCGCCTGTTTGCCAAGCCGCTGCACCAGCAGAGAAATGAAAATGACATTGTCGATGCCGAGGACGATCTCGAGCACCGTCAAGGTAACCAGCGCCACCCATGCGGATGGATTGAAAATCCAGTCGAAGACGGGAAAGCTCATCTACCGCGCGTCCGTATCAGTCCCGCACCAAGGAAATACGAGCCTATCACCACGAGACCGGTCCAGACATGGCCGGGTGGAGATAGGTCATATGCGAGTGCCGCCGCGGCGAGCGCGACCCATGCGGCAAGCAAAGACAAAGTCAGCCATCGCAATCGTTGCACGCGAAACGGATGCACGAAGGGAACGGGAGCGAATGTCGCGGCGCAGAACGCGAGCACGATCGCGAGCGTAATCGGTTCGGGCAGCCTTGCGATCAAAAGATAGAACACCACCACGTTCCACACGGCGGGAAAGCCGCGGAAGAAAGCGTCTTCGGTTTTCATCCGGGTGTCGGCGAAATAGAGCGCGGACGTCAGGGCAATCGCTCCGCCGGCGAGCACGGCAAGCGGTAACTGCAGAAGACCGCTAAGCACGAGCGCATAGGCGGGGACCATGACGTAATTCAGATAATCGACCACGAGATCGAGGGTTTCGCCGGACCATGCGGGAAGCACCTCGCGAACCTTCAGCTTGCGCGCGAGCGGTCCGTCGATACCGTCGACCATCAGGGCGATGCCAAGCCAGACGAACATGAGCGTAAAGTTTCGTTCATGCGCCGCCAGCAATGCGAGCAATCCGAATACGACGCCGGACGCGGTCAGCAGGTGGACGGAGAATGCCAATCCGCGTTGCTTCGAATTTCTGCGGGCGTTCATGCGTGCTGCGCCTGGAATATCCCGAATGGGTGCAATGCGAGCATTATGCCTCGTTTTGCGCTACATTACGCAGATGAACGTAAAAGCATCCGAATATGACGTGATTGTCGTGGGCGGCGGCCCGGCTGGGCTGATCGCTGCACTCGCGCTGGGGTCGCGGTCGGTTCGCACGGCGCTGGTTGCGCCCTCGCCGCCGCAGCCCGACCGGCGGACTACGGCATTGCTCGGCCTGTCGGTCGATGTGCTGGAGCAGATTGGCCTGTGGCCGGCAATTGCGGCGAAGGCTGCGCCTTTGCGTAAACTCCGGCTGGTCGATGGTACGCGGCGGCTCGTGCGTACTCCGGAGGTGCTGTTTGATGCGGCGGAAATCGAGCTCAATGCGTTCGGCTACAATATTGCCAATGAAGACCTGCTGGCCGTGCTGCGCGGCGCCTTGCCCGCGCAGAATACCGTCGCCGTCTACGAGCCGCCGGCCGAGCGGGTCGAGTTGCCCGGTGATCGGGCGGCGGTGGCGCTTGCAGACGGAACGGTGCTTGCCGGAAAGCTGGTTATCGCGGCCGATGGACGGCACTCGATCTGTCGAGCGGCGGCGGGTATCGGGACTTCGAAGCGCGCGCTGCCGCAGTCGGCCGTCGCGCTGAATCTCTCGCACAGCCGTCCGCATGGCGACGTATCAACCGAATTTCATACCGATGGCGGCCCCTTCACGCTGGTGCCGCTGCCCGGCGCGCGCGCAAGTCTCGTCTGGGTTTGCACGCCGCGCGAAGCCGAGCGTATTCGTCACGCGAGCGACGACGAGCTGTCGAGAGAGATCGAGCAGCGCTCGCGCCATATCCTCGGCGAAATCCGGGTCGAGGGGCCGCGCGGCACCTTTCCGCTCGGTATCGAACTTGCGAATTCTTTCGGCGGCGGCCGTGTTGCGCTCGCCGGCGAAGCGGGTCACGTCATTCCGCCGATTGGCGCGCAAGGCCTGAACCTTGGTATTCGCGATGCAGAATGTATTGCGCGGCTCGTGAGTGCTGCGATTGCACAAGGCGGGGATCCCGGGTCGGACGAACTGCTTGCGGCCTATGATTTCGAGCGCCGCGGCGATGTCCGCTCGCGTGCCCTCGCGGTGGAGATGCTCGGCCGCTCGCTGCTTAGTGCATTTTTGCCCGTGCATATCGCCCGCGGCCTCGGACTGGAAATCGCATCGCGAATCCCGGCGCTTCGCCGCGGTCTCATGAGAAGCGGTCTTGCGAAACGCGATTCCGGCGTTCCAACGCCCGAAAGCGCATAAATTTCGCATAAGCGCCTTCATTTTCAGGAACCATTTCCGCCGGGGCGCGTATGGCCCCGGGGGTGATCTCCGCAAATTGTGATTTCGGAAACCGACATAAGACGGCAAGATCGACGTTTCCGAAGCAAATCGTCCGCGGCAAGACAAAAGGCCTATTCATGCATGTGCCGGCTTCCACGCCTTCGTCCGATATCCTGCTGAGCGAATTTCGCCGTGTCAGGGGCGACACCGAGAAGCTTGCGTCGCCGCTCTCGCCGGAAGATCAGATCATCCAGTCGATGCCCGACGCGAGCCCGGTGAAATGGCATCGCGCGCATACGACATGGTTCTTCGAAGCCTTCATTCTCAAGCAGTACGATGCGGACTATCGGCCGTTCGATGAGCGCTTCAATTTTCTCTACAACTCCTATTACGAAGCGATGGGCGCGCGGCATCCGCGGCCGCAACGCGGGCTTTTGAGCCGCCCTTCGGTTGAGGAAGTCGGACGCTATCGCGCGCATGTCGACGAGGCGATGGCGCGGCTGATCGAACGGCCGCACGGCAACAAGCAGAGCGAGCTTGCTTCGCTTGTCGTGCTCGGATGCCATCACGAGCAACAGCATCAGGAGCTTCTGCTCACCGATCTGCTGCATCACCTCTCCTGCAATCCGATCAAGCCGGCTTATTTCGAGCGGCCGAAGGATACCGCGGGTGAAGCGGCGCCTGCAGAATTCGTTTCCTTCGATGGCGGCATCGTCGATGTCGGATATCAGGGCGACGGCTTCTTTTATGACAACGAAGGCCCGCGGCATAAAACCTATCTGCGTCCTTTCGCGATCGCGGATCGTGCCGTCACCAATGGCGAGTGGCTCGCCTTCATGCAGGACGGCGGCTACGAAAACGTGACGCTCTGGCTTTCGGACGGCTGGTACAAATGCGGCGAGGAAGGCTGGCGCGCGCCGCTCTACTGGGAAGAACGGGACGGCCAGTGGCATGCCATGACCTTGAGCGGCCTGCAGCCGATTGATCCGGCGGCTCCTGTCGCGCATGTCAGCTATTACGAGGCCGATGCCTTCGCGCGCTGGGCCGGCAAGCGGCTGCCGCTGGAAACGGAATGGGAGATTGCCGCGGCGGGCCTGCCGGTGAAGGGCAATACCGTCGGCAGCGGCGCGTTGCGCCCGCTTCCCGCCAAGCCGAACGGGGTGCCGCTTCATCAGATGTTCGGTGACGTCTGGGAATGGACCGCGAGCCCCTACCAGCCTTATCCGGGTTTCCGTGCGGTGCCGGGTGCGGTCGGCGAGTACAATGGCAAGTTCATGGTCAATCAGTTCGTGCTGCGCGGCGGCTCCTGCGCGACGCCGGAAGGACATATCCGGCCGACCTACCGGAATTTCTTCTATCCGCATCAGCGCTGGCAGTTTTCCGGGCTGCGTCTGGCGCAGGACATGGAGGGCTAGGCGCCATGCTCGACAAGACGCGGGACCGCGGGTTCCTTGATGATGTTGTCGCCGGCCTGTCGCTGCCGCAAAAGGCGCTTTCGCCGAAATACTTCTATGACGAACGCGGCTCGCAACTGTTCGACGCGATTTGCGATCTGCCGGAGTATTATCCGACGCGGACCGAGGCTGCGCTGTTGATGCGGATCGCCCCTGATCTTGCCACCGCTCTTTCCTCGCTCGACCACCTGATCGAATACGGCAGCGGCGCGAGCAGAAAAACGCGGATCGTGCTCGACGCGCTGCCGCGGCTCAAAACCTATGTGCCGATGGACATCAGCGAGGAATTTCTTCTCGGCGTCGCAGAGCGGCTCGGCGAAGACTATCCCAAGCTCAGGATCGTGCCGCTGGTCGGCGATTTCACCGGAGAGATCACGCTCCCCCGCGAAGTGCGCGGCGGCAGCCGGGCCGGCTTCTTTCCCGGTTCCACGATCGGAAATCTCGGGCCCCGTGGTGGAGCGGATTTCCTGCGGCGCGCGCGAAATACACTTGGTGAAGGCTCGGCGTTTCTGCTGGGTGCGGATCTCGTCAAGGACGTCGCGGTGCTGCGCGCAGCCTATAACGATAGCGCCGGCGTGACGGCCGCTTTCAACCTCAATCTGCTTTCGCGAGTCAATCGCGAGCTCGATGCCGATTTCAATCCCTGCGCGTTCCATCATCGTGCGATCTGGAATCCGTCGGAAAGCCGGATCGAGATGCATCTGGTCAGCGACGTTGCCCAGGAGGTTTCGGTAAATGGCCGGATATTCCGCTTCAGGAGCGGAGAAACGATCCATACCGAAAATTCCTACAAGTTCACGCCGGAGACGCTGACGGCGCTTGTCGAAAGCGCCGGTTGGCGCGTTTCGAGATTCTGGTCGGATCGCGACTTCCCGTTTGCGGTTGCCCTGCTCGCCGCCGCGTGACTACTTGACGACGGGATAGCTGCGCGGGCCCTTCGCGCGGAAGACCGGAGCGATCGGCAGCGGAAGCGCGGGTATCTGCTTTTCGCCGTTCGCCGAGGAAAGCTGTTCGTCGAACAGCCCGCGCTTCACGAAATGCTCGTCGGCGAGCGCTTCCTCCAGCGTCGCCATGATCGTGGTGCAACAGTCGGCTGCGGCAAATTTCGGCTTCCAGTAGTCGCCGGTTTCCTTCGCGATGATCTCGCGCACGGCCGCTTTGGTCGCGGCAGGATTTCTGAAGTCGTTGGTGAACTCTTCCGGCAGGCCGATGGTGGCGCAGAACGCGGCCCAGAATTTCGGCTCCAGTGCCCCGCAGCAGACAAGTTTGCCGTCGCGCGTTGGATAGATCTGATAGCGCGGCGAGCCGCCTGCCGTCGTGATCGAACTCGGCGGTGCTTCCTTGCCGGTCGCGTGCAACGTCGCGAGCGCCATCCACGCGAACGTGAACATGGCATCCGCCATGGCGATGTCGAGATAGGCGCCCTTGCCGCTTTTGCCGCGTGCGATGATCGCGAGCAGGATGTTCGTGACCGCGGGAAAGGTCCCGCCCCCGATATCGGCGATCAGCGCGGGCGGAACGACAGGATTGTCGAGCGGTCCGGGCGCGACCGACAGCAATCCGGTCGATCCGATATAGTTGAGGTCGTGTCCGGCTTCGTTGCGCTTCGGGCCTTCCTGCCCGTAGCCGGTGATCGAACAGTAGATCAGCTTCGGATTGAGCTTCGAAAGGTCCTCGTAGCCGAGCCCATGCTTCTGCATCACGCCGGGACGAAACTGTTCGACCAGAATGTCCGCCCGTGCCGCGAGATCGCGGGCGGCCGCACGGCCTTCCTCGCTGCGCAGATCGACCACGAGGCTTTTCTTGCCGCGGTTCAGCATCGCGAAAGCCGCCGAAATGCCGTCCCATTGCGGCGGATAGCGGCGCATATCTTCGCCGCCGGGCTTTTCTACCTTGATGACGTCCGCGCCGGCTTCGGCGAGCATCAGCGTTGCGACGGGACCCGGCAGGAGCGTCGTGAAGTCCGCAACCAGCAGACCTTTGAGCGGCGGTTCGTGAGTGTTTGCGTTCATGGAAACAGGACTACCGGAAGCAGCTTTCGCTCAATCAGATAGAGCAATGCGGTGACGGTCAACACCGAGGCGATGGTGCCGATCAGGATGCCGTTCGAGGCTTCCTCGATATAGGTGCCGTATTGCCGGGCCATGATGAAAGCATTGAGCGCCGGCGGCAGGCCGGCGAGTAGCACCGCGGTATAGACCCAGACCGGATTGATGCCGCCGATCATGGCCATGGCAAACCAGACCAATAGCGGATGGACGATCAGTCCGACGAGCAGAAGTGCTGGAACCTCGCGCGGGATTCCGGTCAGCGGACGCAGCGCGACCGTGACGCCGAGCGTGAACAACGCGCACGGCGCGGCCGCGTTCTTCAGAAACTCGAGCATCCGGTCGATGGCCACGGGCGGCGTCCAGTGTGCCCAGGCCGCGACGACACCAAGAATGGTTGCCACGATAAACGGATGCGTGAAGACGCGGCGCAGCACGAAGAGCGCGGTCGCGAATGTGCCCTTCTTCTCGACACCGGCTGCCGCCATCAGGAACGGCACCACCGCGAAGAAAAAAGTGGAATCGAACGCTACGATCAGCGCGGTGGGAACGGTTGCCTGCGCGCCAAGCGCGGCGAGCGCGATACCCGGCCCCATGTAGCCGACATTTGCATAGGAGCCGACGACGCCGGCAATCGTCGCTTCCGGCCAGTTGCCGCGGCGCGTCCAGAGCCCGATGACAAAAGCCAGCGCAAAGCAGGCCATGGTGCAGAGCGTGGTAATGACGACAAAACGCCAGTTCGCGAGTTCCTCGATCGGCGTGCGCGAGATGAGCTGGAAGAACAGCGCGGGAAGCGCGAGATACAGGATGAAGAAATTCAGCCAGGCCATCCCCTCCTCGGGGATTTTTCCCAGTTTGCCGCTGACATAGCCGAGGAAGATCACGCCGAAAAACGGCAAAGCGAGACTGAGGATGTCGGCCATGAAAAGGTACCGGAGCGCTGGTTGCGGGCAGGACCTATCGGGTTGTCCGGCTTGCGGTCAACCTCATGCTGCAGCGCACTAGCCCTGCGCGCATCGCTCGGCTAAATCTCTCGGAATAAAGCCAGGGGGCAAGGATGAGCGTTTCGAAGCTGCCGAGGAATTTCTACAAGCCGCTAGCGATCGGTGCGCCGCAGCCTTTGCGCGAGCTGCCGGTCCGCCTTGAGCGTGTGATCCAGTTCGTCCCGGGCCACAACGAGAAGGTCCTGTCCAAGGTGCCGGACCTCGCGAAACAGGTCGATGTGGTGCTGGTCAATCTCGAGGATGCCATTCCCGCCGACGCGAAAGATGTCGCGCGTAACGGCGTGATCTCGGTCGGCCGGAATGTGGACTTCGGATCGACCGGTTTCTGGATCCGGTGCAATTCACTTGCGAGCCCCTGGGCGTTCGACGACCTCGTCGAGATCGTTTCCGCGGTCGGCAACAAGCTCGATGTCGTCATGCTGCCGAAAGTGGATGGCCCGTGGGACATCCACTATCTCGATCAACTTCTGGCGCAACTGGAAGCCAAAAACGGCGTCACCAGGCCGATTCTGATTCACGCGATCCTCGAAACCGCAGAAGGCGTCATGAACGTCGACGCGATTGCCAGCGCCTCCCCGCGCATGCACGGCATGAGCTTCGGCCCGGCCGACCTTGCGGCTTCGCGCGGCATGAAAACGACCCGGGTCGGTGGCGGCCACCCCGGCTATCAGGTCGTCGCCGACGCCGAAGAAGGCGCAACCTCGCGGGCGCGCTACCAGCAGGACCTCTGGCATTACTCCATCGGCAAGATGGTCGACGCCTGCGCCGCGAACGGCATCAAGCCGTTTTATGGCCCGTTCGGCGATTTTGCTGACCCGGAAGCGTGTGAGGCGCAATTCCGAAACGCGTTCCTGCAGGGCTGCCTCGGCGCCTGGTCGCTGCATCCGAGCCAGATTGAGATCGCGAAAAAGGTTTTCAGCCCCGATCCGCGGGAACTCGCCTTCGCGAAGAAGGCGATTGATGCGATGCCGGACGGCATGGGGGTCGCGCTGGTCGACGGCAAGATGCTCGATGATGCCACCTGGAAGCAGGCCAAGGTCATGGTCGATCTGGCGCGGCTGGTCGCGGAGAAGGATCCGTCGCGGGCGGACCTCTACAATCTCTAGCCAGCTCTGCTAGCCTTCCCGGCCAGGGAGCGCTGGAAGGCATGAAGACCTTTGTCGTCGTCAATCCGGCTGCGGGCGGCGGCAAGGCCGGCCGGCAGTGGCCGAAGCTGAAAGATGCGCTGCGCGATTGCGTCGGCGACTATGATTTCGCGCTCACGACCAAGCCGGGCCAGGCGACGACGCTGGTTCGCGATGCGCTTCTTGCGGGCGCGAAAACGATCATTGCCGTCGGCGGCGACGGCACCGTCAACGAGGCGATCAACGGACTGAGCGAGAATGGCGAAGCGCCGGCAGCGGATCTCGCGCTGGGTTTCGTGATGATCGGAACCGGCGGCGACTTCCGCCGAACCTTTGACATTCCGAAAGGCGTTGGCGCGGCGCTCGCACGCCTGCAAAGCGGCGAACGGCGCGTCATCGATCTCGGACTGCTCCGCTACACGGGCGCAGACGGGCGTCCGGCGCAACGTTGGTTCAACAATATCACGAGCTTCGGTTTCTCCGGCGAAGTCGTGCGCGCGGTAAACGCCGCGCGGGTCAGCAAGCTTTTCGGCGGCAAGTTTTCGTTTCTGTGGAACAGCTTTTTAGAACTACGCAAATATCAGGGCTGCCGGGTCGAACTCGTCATCGACGGAACGAGCGTCGCGCAGGAGATCTGCACCGTCGCAATCTGCAACGGGCGCTTCTTCGGAGGCGGCATGAAGATGGCGCCCGATGCCGTGCCCGACGACGGCGTTTTCGACGTGGTGGTCGTGCGGCAGCACCCGCCGCTGGGCATTTTGGATATGCGCCTGCTTTATTCCGGCGCGCATCTCGATCACCCGAATGTTTCGGTCTATCGCGGGAGCCGGATCGAGGCGAAACCGCTGTCCAACGCGCCGATATTCCTCGACGTGGAGGGCGAAGCGCCCGGCTCGCTCCCCGCGTCTTTCGAGGTCGTGCCCCGGGCGCTTACTTTGCGCTGCTAGGTTCCCCGAAAAGTGAACGCGCAGAACCGGCGAAATGGCGCATTTTGCCTGAGTTTGGCCGGAATACGGGGATGGCTTATGTTCCGGCCATGCACAGCGACTCCAACAGACCCCGCGAAGCGAAGTACCGGATCGGACAGGTCGTCCGGCACCGGATTTATCCGTTTCGCGGCGTGATCTACGACGTCGATCCGACGTTCAATAATACCGAGGAATGGTGGCTCTCCATTCCCGAGGCGATGCGGCCGTCCAAGGACCAGCCGTTTTATCACCTGCTCGCCGAGAACGCGGAGACGGAATACTCCGCCTATGTATCGGAGCAGAACCTTTTACCGGATGACTCCGGCGAGCCGCTGCGCCATCCGGAGCTCGAGGAAAAATTCGAGGTGGATGGCGAAGGAAATTATCGCGCCCGCGGCCGCGCGAACTAGAACGAGCCTTTCCCGAAAACAAAACGGCGCGTCTTTCGACGCGCCGTTTTTGGTTCAAGCCGGTAAGAGCGATCAGTTCTTCTTCTGCTCTTCGAGGCGGCGCTTCAATGCTTCCTTGGCCTGGTTCTTCACGGCCTCGTCGAGCTTCTGCTTCTGCGCCTGAATTTCCTTCGGATCGATCGGTGCACCGTCATAGGATTTGGCGAAGTCCGTGAGCGGGAACGTGATGTTCACGGTACGGCCGACGTGATTGATCGTCTGCACGATCAGCGCCTTGCCCTTCTTCAGGTTGCCGACGAAATCGTCATTGATCTGGAGATCGGCGAAGCAGCCATCCGGCACGCAGATCGCGTATTTCGCCTCAAGCGGCGGGTTCTGATCGACCACGACGCGCAGGCCCGGCTCCAGCATCATGCCGAGCGGAACGGCGATGCGAAAGAGCTTCTGCGCGCCCTTCTCTTCGATGACGGTCACGGCTGCGAGCATCTGGCCGGTTTCGGCGTGAAGATTCTGCGTGACGACGCAGGTTTCCTTCTTGGTCTGCTCGTTGGCCTGACAGATCTTGGTCCACTTGGTCGCCAGTACCTGCTGCTGTTGCTGCTGTTGCGGCTGCTGGGTGTTCTGCTTCGGCGCTTCCTGCTTCTTCTTTTCCTGCGCGACCGCGGCGGTCGTGCCAAGAATGCTGGCGGTAGCGACACCGACCAAGGTGAGCGCGCAAGCAAGCGCGGTCATCGTACGAGACTTCATGCATATTCCCCTGTGATTTCGGCCGGTCGTTTGAAGCCGAGCTGCATATGAGATCGAGCCCGGGCCCGAATTATTCTGAAAGATTCTGCTCCCTGTCGGGGGCAAATAAGGCGACACAGAGGCGCGGCGCAAGGGCTTCCTGCGTGTTGCGTGGTAACCTTCGGTAACAGGGAACACGATTCGGAACAGAGCCGAACAGGGAGCGCTCCAGGCCGTGCAAATCCCGCTCTTTGCCTGCGAATCGGGCTTCCGGCGCTGCGCCGGGGCTGTGGCGCTCCTGTGCCTCATCCTGACGCCGGGCGAAGCATGGAGCGGTGCCGCGCGTCACGCCATCGCGATGCATGGCGAGCCCGCTTACGGTCCCGACTTCACGCATTTTCGCTACGCAAATCCTGACGCCCCGAAAGGCGGCCGCCTGACACAGGGCATTGCCGGGACCTTCGACAGCATCAATCCATTCGTATTGCGCGGCAATCCGTTCCAGAAGGTACGCGGCTACGTCGTGGAGAGCCTGATGGCGCGGGCGCAGGACGAGCCATTCACGCTCTATGGCCTGATCGCGAGTGCGGTCGAAACCGACGACGCGCGCAGCGTCGTCACCTTCACCATCGATCCGCGCGCGCGCTTTTCCGACGGCATGCCCGTCACGCCAGAGGATGTTCTGTTTTCGTGGCAGTTGCTGCGTGACAAGGGTCGTCCGCATCACCGGCTCTATTACGGCAAGGTGACGAAGGCGGAAAAGCTCGGCAGCGATCGGGTGCGTTTCGAATTCGGCGGTGCGCCCGATCGCGAGCTTCCGCTGATCCTCGCGCTGATGCCAGTACTTCCGAAGCACAAGACCGACGTCGAACGCTTCGAGGAGCCCTCGCTTTCCTTCCTGACCGGCAGCGGCCCTTATGTGATCGCCGACGTTCGTCCCGGCGATTATGTGTTGATGAAACGAAATGCCGAGTACTGGGGACGCGACCTTCCGGTCAATCGCGGACACTACAATTTCGACGAGTTGCGTTTCGAGTTTTACCGCGACACCACGACCTGGTTCGAGGCGTTCAAGCGCAAACTTTACGACTTCCGCGTTGAGGAAGATCCGGGCCGCTGGGCGATTGATTACGACTTTCCGGCTGCGCGTGCGGACGGCCTGATCCGCGAAGCGCTGGAAACGAAAACGCCCAAGGAGATGTACGCGCTTGTATTCAACACCCGCCGCGAGATCTTTTCTGACCGGCGCGTGCGCGAGGCGCTGACCGAGCTGTTCGATTTCGAATGGATGAACGCGAAGCTGTTTCATTCGGCCTATGCGCGGACCGGGAGCTTTTTCGAAGGCTCCCTCCTCGCCTCGCGTGATGTTGCGGCCGGCGACACGGAGCGCAAACTGCTTGCGCCGTTCTCGAAGGAAGTTCGTGACGACGTGCTGGCGGGGCATTACGCACCGCCGAAGTCCGATGGCAGCGGGCATGACCGCGCGAGAATCCGCCGCGCGCTGGAATTGTTCGCGCAGGCCGGCTGGGTGCTGCGTGAAGGCCGGCTCGTCCGCAAGGACGGCCAAGCACCAATGCGTTTCGAGATTCTGGTCACGAAACGTGAGGACGAGCGGATCGCGACCATCTACGCGACCATGCTGAAGCGCGCGGGCGTCGGCGCAACGGTTCGCATGGTCGAGGGCGGACAGTTCGAGGCGCGTCGCCAGCAATACGACTACGACATGATCCCGGTGATCTGGCAGCAATCGCTCTCCCCCGGCAACGAGCAATATTTCTACTGGGGCTCGGAAAGCGCCGATCAAACGGCGACGCGAAACTACATGGGCATGAAGAGCAAGGCTGCCGACGCGATGATCGCCGCACTTTTGCGCGCACAGAACCTGGAAGATTTCACGGCGGCCGCGCGGGCGCTGGATCGCGTGCTGGTGTCCGGGAATTACGTCATTCCGCTTTTCCATCTGCCGAAGCAATGGCTCGCGCGCTGGCCGCACATCGAACGGCCCGAACATGTATCCTTCTACGGCGCCTTGCCGGAAACGTGGTGGCACAAGTGAACGCAACGACCGGCCGGAACGGTTTCAGCACGGAGATCACGCTCGACGCGCTGTTCAGGCGCAACGCGATGATGCGCGGCGATTTTCCGGCGCTCATCGACAGCGGCGGCAAGCGCTATAGCTTCGCGCAGGCTCGCGCGGCCGCCGACAGCATCGCAGCACAGATTGCAGCGCTCGGACTGCCGCCCAATAGCTCGATCATCCTTTTGTTGCCGAACGGCGCGGAACTGGCGCTGACGCTGCTTGCGACCCTGCGCGCGGGTCACATCCCGGTCCCGGTGCCGATTGCGTGGCGCAAATCCGATCTCGTGCGTGCCTGCCGCGAGGCGGAGGCCGGCGCGCTGATCACCACCGCGCATTACAGCGCGGAGAACCTTCCGCAACTTGCGGTCGATGTCGCGCTCGAAGCGTTCGAACTGAGTTTTCCCTGTGCTTTCGGCGCGCCGCTGCCGGACGGGATCACGCCGCTGTTTCTTTCTCCCGATGCTGCGGGACCGGCCGACCTGCAAGGCATTCAGCCTGCCTCCGGCATCGGTACGCTGCAAACCGAAGCCGGCGGCGTTTCCTTTGTTCTGCAGCGGGACGAGGAGATGATCGCGGCCGGTCTGCCGATGATCCTGAGTGCGGACATCCAGAGCGGTGACCGGATCGTTTCCGCGATTTCGCCCGCAAGCTTTGCGGGTATTGCCTGCGCGATCGTGCCGTGGCTGCTTGCCGGCGGTACGCTCGCTTTGCTCCCTGACAGCGACGATCTGACCGCACCCGGTGACGCGCGCATACACCTCATCGCGAGTGCGGGTGCCGTGCTGCCGCTCTACCATTCGCTGAAAGCGCCCCTCGCCTCGATCGCGGCCGTGCATTTCAGTGAAGCGCATTTCGGCACGGACTTCACGGGTATTGCCGCGCAGCGTGTCGTCGATGTGCATGCCATCGGTGAACTTGCGGTGGTGCCGGCAAAGCGCAATCCGTCGAGCCTGTCGGCAGAGCCGATCCCGCTCGGTGCGCTTCAGTCGGGCATGCCGAATGGCATGCCGATCCTCGAAACCCGGCTCGACGAAGGCGGTGCGCTTGCCGTGCGCGGCGCCATGGTGCCGTGCGAGCGCATTGGTGCGGGCGGCTGGATCGAAAGCGGCTTTAGCGCCTCGCGTGCGAGCACGCACAGCCTGCTGCCGCGTGCACCGCGCGGGATGATCGCAATCGGAGCGCTGCGGTTTTCCTTCGCCGATCTCGAACGGCGCATCATGGCGGCGGCGCTGGTGACAAGCGTCAGCGTGACCTATGACCCGGTGCTCGGTCACCGGCTTTCGATAGAAAGCGACCGGCCGGAAGTCACGTCACGCGCCCTCATCGACGCGGGGTTACCCCGCGTCATTGCCAATGCAGTCCGCAAGAGCGACGCGCAAAAAGCGCGCGCATAGAAAGGACCGGACATGTCCACGCCGCTCACCATCGACGTCGTTTCGGACGTGGTCTGTCCCTGGTGCTATCTCGGCAAGCGCCGTCTCGAACGCGCGCTGGCGGCGCGGCCCGACATCGCCGCCGAAATCCGGTGGCGGCCGTTCTTCCTCGATCCGACAGTGCCGCGCAGCGGCAAGCCGCGCATCGACTACATCACCGGCAAGTTCGGCGGCGTCGACAAGATCACGCCGGGACACCAGCGTCTCGCCGGGCTGGGGAAAACGGAAGGCGTCGATTTTCAGTTCGACAGGATCGAAGTGCAGCCGAATACGCTCGGCGCCCATAGGCTGATCGGCTGGGCGGGCGCGGAAGGCAAGGCCGACGCGCTGGTCGAGAACCTGTTTGCCGACTTCTTCGTGAACGGCGTCAATCTTGCGGACCGTGCGTCGCTTGCGGAGGCTGCGGCGCGAGCGGGAATGGACCCGGCCCAAGTCAGCGCCGACCTTGCTTCGGACAAGGACGAGGAGCTTGTCGCCAAGCAGGCGCAGGCGGCTTCCGCGAGCGGGATCGGCGGCGTGCCGTTCTTCGTGTTCGGCGGCAAGATCGCGCTTGCGGGCGCGCAGGAACCCGACGTGATCTCCGGCGCCATCGATCAGGCGCTTGCCGCGCAGGCCTAGCGCCTCACGCGGCCTTCTTCGCCGACGCGATCGCGACAAGGCTTTCCAGGAGCCGCTTCGCGCCCTTCAGCCGCTGCTCCATCCGGTCCCACCCGCGCAGCACCACGATCGACTGATCTGGCCGCACGCGCGCGGTTGAACCTTCCTTCGCGATCCAAGCGATCAGGCCGTCCGGGTTGTCGAAGCGGTTGTCACGGAACGCGATGACCGCCCCCTTGGCGCCGGCCTCGAACTTCGCGATGTTCGCAGCACGGCATAACGCTTTGATCATCACGATTTCGAGCAGCATTTTTACTTCGTCGGGCATCGGTCCAAAGCGATCGACGATCTCGGCCGCGATCTGGTCGATTTCTCCCGAGGTATCTAGTTCGGCGAGGCGGCGATAAAGGCCGAGCCGTACCGCGAGGTCCGGGACGTACTCATCGGGGATCATCACGGGCGTGCCGATATTGATTTGCGGCGACCACTTGTCGCTTGCCGGAGCATCGACGCCGGCCTTCAGCATCATCACGGCTTCTTCGAGCATTTCCTGATAAAGCTCGTAGCCGACCTCGCGGATATGTCCCGACTGCTCCTCGCCGAGCAAGTTGCCCGCGCCGCGCAGATCGAGATCGTGGGATGCAAGCTCGAAGCCTGCGCCAAGTTGATCCAGCGACTGCAGCACCTTGAGTCTGCGTTCGGCCTGTTCGGTGATCGGCTTGTCGGCGGGCACGGTGAGTAACGCATAAGCGCGCGTCTTCGAGCGTCCGACACGGCCGCGAAGCTGATAGAGCTGCGCAAGCCCGAAGCGATCGGCGCGATGAACGACGAGCGTATTGGCAGTCGGAATGTCCAGACCGGATTCCACGATGGTGGTCGAAAGCAGCACGTCGAACTTGCCTTCGTAGAAATCCGTCATGATGCGCTCGAGCTCGGTCGCGGGCATTTGCCCATGCGCCACCGCGCAGCGGATTTCCGGAACGTGCTCATCGAGAAACTGCTTGCGCGCGGCAAGGTCCTCGATGCGCGGGCAAACATAGAACGCCTGGCCACCGCGGTACTTCTCGCGCAGCAGCGCCTCGCGCAGCGTGACGGGGTCGAAGGGCGAGACGAAGGTGCGCACCGCGAGCCGGTCCACCGGCGGCGAGGCAATCAGTGAGAGTTCGCGGACGCCGGTCAGCGCGAGCTGCAGCGTGCGGGGAATCGGCGTTGCGGTCAGTGTCAGCACATGGACTTCGGTGCGCAGTTCCTTGAGCCGCTCCTTGTGGCCGACGCCGAAGTGCTGCTCCTCGTCCACAATGACGAGGCCGAGATTCTTGAACTGCACTGATTTCGCGAGCAGCGCGTGGGTGCCGATCACGATGTCGATCGAGCCATCCGCAAGGCCGGCCCGCGTTCTGGCTATGTCGGCGGACGACACGAGACGGCTCGCCTGCCCGATCCGCATCGGAAAGCCGCGGAAGCGCTCGGAGAAGGTCTTGTAGTGCTGGCGGGCGAGCAACGTGGTGGGAACGACCACGGCGACCTGTCCGCCGTTGCTGGCCGCGAGAAAAGCCGCGCGCAGCGCGACTTCGGTCTTGCCGAAGCCGACGTCGCCGCAAACCAGCCGGTCCATCGGGCGGCCGGTACCGAGATCGTCGATCACCGCGTTAATCGCGGCCAGTTGATCGTCGGTCTCCTCGTAGGGAAAGCGTGCGCAGAACTCCTCGTAGAGTCCCTCCTGCAGCGTGAATTTCGGCGCGTCGTGCAGGCTTCTCGCGGCGGCGATCTTCACGAGTGCCGCCGCCATCTCGCGGATGCGCTGCTTCAGCCTGGCCTTGCGGTTCTGCCAGCCGGCGCCGCCAAGGCGGTCGAGTTCCGCGCCAGCATCTTCCGATCCGTAGCGCGAGAGGAGTTCGAGGTTCTCAACCGGAAGAAACAGGCGGTTGTTGTCGGCATAATGGATCTCAAGGCAGTCATGCGGCGTACCAAGCGCTTCGATGGTCTTCAGGCCGACAAAACGCCCGATGCCGTGATCGACGTGCACAACGAGGTCGCCGGCATTGAGGCTCGTCAGTTCCGCGATGAAGTCCTGCGCCCGGCGCTGCTTGCGCTGCGGACGCGCGAGCCGGTCGCCGAGAATGTCCTGCTCGCCGACGACTGCGACGCCTTCGGTTTCGAAGCCGGTTTCGATACCGAGTAGTGCGAACCCGGCCTCGCCGGCACGAAGTGCGGCAACATCGCTCCATCGGGCGACGGCGCTCGTGCGTTCGAGCCCGTGATCGCCGAGCACCTGCTGCAGACGTTCGCGGGAGCCCTCGCTCCAGGTCGCGATCGCGACACGTTTGCCTTCCGCTTCCTTCGCGCGCAGATGCGCGACTACGGCGGCAAATAGGTTTTCGTTCTGGGCCGTGCGTTCCGGCGCGAAGCTTCGTCCCGGCCGGATGCCGGGATCATAGACGCGGCCGCTCTCGGGCACGGCGAAGGGTGTGATGCGCGCGACTGCGGCTTCCTGCAGATGCCGCGACCATTCCTTCGCGGTCACATAGAGCCGGTCCGGCGGCAGCGGCTTGTAGAGCGGCGCCTGCCCGGCATCGAGTGCTGTCTTGCGGGCGTCGTAATAGTCCGCGATCTGGCTTTGCCGTTCGCTGGCCGCTTCGTCCGCAAGCGGCTCGAACACAAGTGGCGCCTTCGGCAGGAAGTCGAAAATCGTCTCCAGCTTTTCGTGAAACAGCGGGAGCCAGTGCTCCATGCCCGGATAGCGCCGGCCTTCGCTGATCGCTTCGTAGAGCAGGTCGTCACGCGTGTTGCCGCCGAACTGCCGGATATATTCGGTGCGGAAGCGCGAGATCGAGGCGGCGTCGAGCTTGAACTCGCTGTTTGCGATCAGTTCGAGCGCGGGAAGTGTTTCGGCCGAGCGCTGCGTCTCGGGATCGAAGCGGCGAATGGTTTCGATGCTGTCGCCGAAGAAATCGAGCCGCACCGCGCCGATTCCGCCGGGAGCGAAAAGGTCGATGATGCCGCCGCGCACGGCATAATCTCCGGAGTCCCGTACGGTCGAGGCGCGGCCGTAGCCGTTTTCTTCGAGCCATGACACGACGCTGTCGAAGCTGACGTTCTGACCGGGCTTGAGCCTCAGCGACGCCCGACGCACGAAGTCATGCGAAGGCACGCGCTGGAGCACGGCGTTCACGGTGCTGAGCACGATGGTTGCCGCGTCCGGTTCGGCCGTAAGTTTCGTCAGCACCGCCATGCGGCGGGCTGTCACTTCGGCGATCGGCGATACACGATCGAACGGCAAACAATCCCAGGCGGGAAACGAGAGCGTTTGCAGTTCGGGCGCGAAGAATTGCAACGCGGCGGCAAGCGCACTCATGCGCTCGGCGTCGCGGCAGACGACGAGCAGTTGTCGTGATGCCCCGCTCCGCGCGAAATGCGCGCGTGCGAGATCAGCGATGACGAGCGCGTTTGCGCCGTCAGGCACCGCGGCAATGGTCAGCGGCTGCTGCGGCAGCAATGCTGCCTGCGCGGTATTCTTCTTTTCACTCACTTCGTGTTGTCTCGATGAAAGGCAACGATCTGCCGGAATACAGGCGAATCAAAATTCGAGGGAACGTCCGCCGTGCCCGCAACCCAGAGATAGAGCTCCGGATCCGGCGCTTCCATGAGCGCTTCGAGTTCGGCGATCTCCCCATCGCTCAGGCGGGCGACATTCGCGTCCACGAAGCGGCCGAGCACGAGGTCCATCTCGCGCGTACCACGGTGCCACGCGCGGAAACGCAGCCGTTTCCTGCGGTCGTCCAGAGTTCCGAAATCGCTCACCAGACCTGCTCCAACGCCAAAAGCCCGGACGTGCCGGGCGGGTTTCTATAGCCACCGGAACGTATTCATTACAAGCGTTCCGGTCGCCGGTTGCGCCGGGAAAGCCGTTCCGCCACTTTCGCGCGGAACATGCGCCCTCCGGTTCTCATTCCGCTCTTTGCCGGCCTCAATACGGTTTCCGGCATCGGCCCGAAATTTCTGAAACTGTTCGGCAAGCTGCTCGGTCAGGATGAGCCGCGCGTGCTCGATGCTTTGTTTCATCTCCCGCACAGCGCGATCGATCGGCGCGACCGGCCCAAGCTGCGCGACGTGGTGCCCGAGAGCATCGTCACGGTGGAAGTGCACATCGACAAGCACAAGCCGGCCCCGCCCCGTGGACGCGCGCCGCATCGCGTCTTCGCGCATGACGAGACCGGCGACATCGAACTCGTCTTCTTCGGGATGCCGCGCGAGCGAATCGAAAAGCTGCTTCCGGTCGGTGAGCGGCGTTTCATCTCGGGCAAGGCTGCGCATTACGACGGGCGGCTGCAAATGACGCATCCCGACCGCGTCGTCGACGCCGCCGGGCTTGCGAAGCTCGCCACCGTAGAGCCGGTCTATCCGCTGACACAGGGGCTATCCAACGCATTGGTGCGCCGTGCCGGCGTTGCCGCCGCGAACCGGGTGCCCGCGCTTCCCGAATGGATTGACCCGGCCTTTTTCCAATCGAAGGGTTTCAGCGGTTTTCGCGATGCGATCCGGCGCATGCACAACCCTGAAGAACCGCAGGACATCGAGCCGGCTTCGCCGTTCCGCTCGCGGCTCGCCTATGACGAGTTGCTCGCGCATCAGCTGGCACTCGCACTGGTGCGGAGCGACATGCGGCGCGAACCGGGTCGGCCGCACACAGCGGAAGGCCGGTTGCAGTCCATGATCGAAGCAGCACTTCCGTTTTCGCTGACATCATCGCAGCGGCGCGCGGTCGAGGAAATCAGGCACGACCTTGCGCAGCCGGAGCGCATGTTGCGGCTCCTGCAAGGCGATGTCGGTTCGGGCAAGACGCTGGTCGCGCTCCTTGCCGCAGCGCATGTGATCGAGGCCGGCGCGCAGGCGGCGATCATGGCGCCTACCGAAGTGCTTGCGCGGCAGCATTACCAGCGCATCGCGCCGCTCGCGGCGGCAGCCGGAATTCGTGCCGAAATTCTGACCGGCCGCGAACGCGGCGCGTCGCGCAAGGCGCTGCTCGACGATCTTGCGGCGGGCGACATTCCTCTCCTGCTCGGTACGCATGCGGTATTTCAGGACGATGTCGTCTTCAAGGATCTCGCGCTTGCCGTCGTGGACGAGCAGCATCGCTTCGGCGTGCACCAGCGGCTTGCGCTTGCCGACAAGGGTATTGCGACGGACGTTCTGGTAATGACCGCAACGCCGATCCCCCGGACACTGGTGCTCACCTATTTCGGTGACATGGATGTCTCCGAGTTGCGTGAGAAGCCCGCCGGCCGCCAGCCGATCGAAACGGTGGCGATCGCGCTCGACCGGATGGAGGAAGTTGTGGCGGGCATCCGGCGCGCGGTCGAAACCGGAGCGCGTGCCTACTGGATCTGTCCGCTTGTGGAAGAGTCGGAGGAAGTCGACCTCGCGGCGGCGGAGGATCGCTACGCGCAGCTACAGGAAGTGTTCGGCACGCGGGTCGGTCTGGTTCACGGCAAGATGAAGGCCGCCGACAAGGACGACGCCATGGCGCGCTTCGCGAGCGGCGCCACCTCGGTTCTGGTCGCAACCACGGTCGTCGAGGTCGGTGTCGACGTGCCGGAAGCGACCGTCATCGTCATCGAGCATGCCGAACGCTTCGGCCTTGCGCAGCTTCATCAGTTGCGAGGCCGCGTCGGACGGGGTGCGGGTAAATCGAGCTGCGTGCTGCTTTACCGCGCGCCGCTCGGGCCGACGGCAAAGCGGCGGCTCGAAACCATGCGCGCGACGGAAGACGGCTTCCGGATTGCGGAGGAAGACCTCGCATTGCGTGGCGAGGGTGAAATCCTCGGCGCGCGGCAGAGCGGCATGCCCGGCTTCAAGATGGCCGACGCGACGCTGCATCGCGATCTTCTGGAAACCGCGCGGAGCGACGCGGCGCTGATCGTTTCGCAGGATCCGTCATTGCGCAGCGCGCGCGGAGAAGCGCTGCGGGTGCTCCTGCACCTGTTCGAGCGTGAAGAGGCGGTACGTCTGCTCGACGCCGGCTAGGAGCCGGCGTAGCGGTTCGGACCGAAGCGGTTGTTGCCCGGATTGCTCGGCAGCACCATGAAGACGATCAGCAGGATCGTTGCGGCCAGCCACAACAAGGCCGGCACACCGATGAAGACCAGCCCGGTTGCGTTGAACGGATTCAGCGGATTGGCCGTCAGTGCCGCGATGAAGCCGGCGAACATCAGAATTACCGGAATCACTGCAATCATGATCCACCAGCCGCTACGGTTGGTGTCGTGCAGGCGGCGAACCGTGACCGAGAGGCCGGGGAAGAACAGCGCCAGCGAGGTGACGAGGCCGAACGGACCGGTTTCCCAGCCCCAGAAGACCACTGCATCCAGTATGGCGGCGACGACACCGACGATCACGGCGAACAGAACCCACCACCAGTATTCCGCGCGCGCGGCACGATCGCGGAAGTTCATGAAATTGAAGAATCCCTCGCCGATCGAGTCCCCGAAGCTCATTTCCGCAGTCCCTGCCCCAACAATTTTGCTGGCGGCAGATTAGCGACGAGCGGGAAAAAGGGAAGTATTGGCGCGGATTTTCCATTCACAAGGGCGGCATTGCCCCCATCCGCGCGGCGCTATTCGACCGTGACGGATTTCGCGAGATTGCGCGGCTGGTCGACATCGGTGCCGCGCAGCACCGCCACATGATAGGCGAGCAGCTGTACGGGAATGGAGAAGACCAGCGGGGTCACGGTCGCCGGCATGTCCGGCAGCGTCAGGACCGCCTCGACGCCGTCGCCGGCGGCCGCCGCGCCCTTGCGGTCCGTCACCAGCACGATGCGCCCGCCGCGCGCCAGCACTTCCTGCATGTTGGACGCGGTCTTCTCGAACACGAAATCATGCGGGGCGATGACGACCACCGGCATCTGCTCGTCGATCAGCGCGATCGGGCCGTGCTTGAGTTCGCCCGCGGCATAGCCCTCGGCGTGAATGTAGGAAATTTCCTTGAGCTTTAGCGCGCCTTCGAGCGCCAGCGGATAGTTCGTGCCGCGGCCGAGATAGAGCACGTCCTTCGCGTTCATCAGTTCCTTGGCCAGACGCTCGATCTCGTGCTCGAGTTTTAGCGCCTCGGCCATGTGACGCGGCACCTCGATCAGCGCATTGACGAGCTTGTGCTCATCCGCGGCGCTCAGGTTTCCGCGGGCACGGCCGGCACCGATCGCGAGCACGGCGAGTGCGGCGAGCTGGCAGGTGAAGGCCTTGGTCGAGGCCACGCCGATTTCCGGCCCGGCCAGTGTCGGCATGATGGCGCCGCTTTCGCGGGCGATGGTCGAGGTCGGCACGTTCACGATGGCGAGCGTGTGCTGGCCATTTTCCTTGGCATAGCGAAGCGAGGCCAGGGTGTCGGCTGTTTCGCCGGATTGCGATACGAAAATCGCAAGCCCGCCCGATGCGAGCGGCGCGTCGCGATAGCGAAACTCCGAGGCAATATCGACGTCGACGGTGATGCGCGCGAAACGCTCGAACCAGTATTTTGCGACGAGGCCAGCGTAAAAGGCCGTACCGCAGGCCGAGATCGTGATGCGATCGACGCTGCGGAAATCGAAATCGAGCTTGGGCAGACGCACTTCTGCTCGCGCCATGTCGATGTAATGCGCGAGCGTGTGGCCGACGACTTCGGGCTGCTCGTGGATTTCCTTCGCCATGAAGTGGCGATGATTGCCCTTGTCGACGATGAAGGAGCCGGCCGCCACGATCTGCACCGGCCGCTCGACCTTGATGCCCTTCTCGTCGCGAATTTCCACGGTGTCGCGGGTGAGGATCGCAAGAT
>JAEZFA010000256.1 GCA_023417665.1 Pseudomonadota bacterium
CGCTGGACGGCACCATCGGCTGCATGGTGAACGGCGCGGGTCTCGCCATGGCGACCATGGACATCATCAAGCTCTACGGCGAGGCGCCCGCGAACTTCCTCGACGTCGGCGGCGGCGCAACCACCGAGAAGGTGACGGCGGCGTTCAAGATCATCACTGCCGATCCGAACGTGAAGGGCATTCTGGTCAACATCTTCGGCGGCATCATGAAGTGCGACGTGATCGCAAACGGTGTCGTTACCGCCGTGAAGGAAGTCGGGCTGAAGGTGCCGCTCGTGGTTCGGCTCGAAGGCACCAACGTCGAGCAGGGCAAGAAAATCATCAATGAGTCGGGACTGAACGTCGTCTCCGCCGACGATCTCGACGATGCCGCACAGAAAATTGTGAAGGCATTGAAGGGAGGCAAGTGAGATGGCGATTCTGGTCAACAAGAACACGAAGGTTCTGACGCAGGGCATGACCGGCAAGACCGGCTCGTTCCATACCGAGCAGGCGATTGCCTACGGCACCAAGATGGTCGGCGGCGTTGCCCCCGGCAAAGGCGGCTCGACCCATCTCGGCCTGCCGGTGTTCGACACCGTGCGCGAGGCGCGCGAGGCGACCGGTGCCGACGCGACCGTGATCTATGTGCCGCCGGCGGGCTGCGCCGACGCGATCTGCGAAGCGATCGACGCAGAGATTCCGCTGATCGTGACCATCACCGAAGGCGTGCCGGTGCTCGACATGGTGCGGGTCAAGCGCTCGCTCTCCGGCACGAAATCGCGGCTCATCGGACCGAACTGCCCCGGCGTGATCACGCCCGGCCAGTGCAAGATTGGCATCATGCCGGGCCACATCCATACGCCCGGCAAGGTCGGGATCGTGTCGCGCTCCGGCACCCTGACCTACGAGGCGGTGTTCCAGACCACGGCGGAAGGCCTCGGCCAGTCGAGCTGCGTCGGCATCGGCGGCGACCCGGTGAAGGGCACCGAGTTCATCGACATGCTGGAGATGTTCCTCGGCGATCCGGCCACCGAAGCCATCATCATGATCGGCGAGATCGGCGGCACCGCCGAAGAAGACGCTGCGCAGTTCCTCAAGGACGAGGCCAAGCGGGGCCGCAAGAAGCCCATGGCGGGCTTCATTGCCGGCCGCACGGCTCCCCCGGGGCGCCGCATGGGTCATGCCGGCGCGATCATTTCGGGCGGCAAGGGTGACGCGGAATCGAAGATTCAGGCGATGGAAGCCGCCGGTATCAAGGTGTCCCAGTCTCCGGCCCGGCTCGCCAAGACTTTGGTCGAGGAACTGAAGGGCTAGTCCTTGCCGCCACGGCGGATGCTTAGAAAACGGGCGTCATTCCAGGCCGGACAATCCGGCAAGCGGGTGGCGCCCGTTTTTGCATGTCAGGCCCGAAACATCGGCTCGGGAGCAGCGCATATATATTGAGAACCGGGCGTTGCCCGATTAAAAGGTCCCTGCGCAGCGCGAGGGCCGGACCGGACCTCGTTTCCTCATATTTTCGAAGTCTTATGTAGGCATAGAAACGGCAGCGCGGCCCAGTCGGGCGCGCGAAACGGCGAACCTTTCGTCCGGGATCATCATGGCACGCGAAGCAAGCAATCAGGGCTTTCTGAACTCCTCCTTCCTCTACGGCGGCAACGCCTCCTACATCGAAGACCTCTATGCGCGGTACGAGAAAAACCCGGCTTCGGTGGATGCCGAGTGGCGCACCTTCTTCGAGCAGCTGAAAGGCGATGACGCCGCTGCCATCGAAAAAAGCGCGAACGGTCCCTCCTGGAAGCGTCCGGGCTGGCCGATGATCGCGAACGGCGAACTGGTCGCCGCCATGGACGGCAACTGGGCCGCGACCGAGATCGCGGTCGGCAACAAGATCAAGGGCAAGGCGCAGTCGCGCGGGGTCGAGCTTTCCGCCTCCGACGTGCAGCAGGCGACGCGCGATTCCGTCAAGGCGCTGATGATGATCCGTGCGTTCCGCATGCGCGGCCACCTCGAGGCGAAGCTCGATCCGCTCGGGCTCGAACCGGAAGCGCCGCATCCCGAACTCGATCCGGCGTCTTACGGCTTCACGGAAGCCGATCTCGACCGCAAGATTTTCATCGATCATGTGCTCGGGCTCGAATTCGCGACCGTGCGCGAAATGGTTTCGATCCTGCGGCGGACCTACTGCCACACCATCGGCATCGAGTTCATGCACATGTCCGATCCGGTCGAGAAGGCATGGCTGCAGGAGCGCATCGAAGGCCCGGACAAGGAAATCACCTTCACCCGCGAGGGCAAGCGCGCGATCCTGAACAAGCTCGTCGAAGCCGAAGGCTTCGAGAAGTTCATCGACGTCAAATATACCGGTACCAAGCGCTTCGGCCTCGACGGCGGCGAGGCGATGATCCCGGCGCTCGAGCAGATCATCAAGCGCGGCGGCGCGCTCGGCTGCAAGGAGATCGTGCTCGGCATGGCCCATCGCGGCCGTCTCAACGTGCTGAGCCAGGTGATGGCAAAGCCGCACCGCGCGATCTTCCACGAGTTCAAGGGCGGCTCGTCCACGCCGATGGAAGTCGAAGGCTCGGGCGACGTGAAGTATCACCTCGGCGCGTCATCGGACCGCGAGTTCGACGGCAATCAGGTTCACCTGTCGCTGACCGCGAACCCGTCGCATCTTGAGATCGTGGATCCGGTCGTGCTCGGCAAGGCGCGCGCGAAGCAGGATCAGTTCGGCGACAAACCCGAAGACCGCATCTCGGCCATGCCGCTGATCATTCACGGCGACGCGGCATTCGCGGGCCAGGGCGTGGTCGCCGAATGTTTCGGCCTTTCCGGGCTGAAGGGGCATCGCACCGGCGGCTCGCTGCATTTCATCATCAACAACCAGATCGGCTTCACGACCAACCCGCGGTTCTCGCGCTCGTCGCCTTATCCTTCGGATGTCGCGAAGATGATCGAGGCGCCGATCTTCCATGTGAACGGCGACGATCCGGAAGCGGTGGTGTTCTGCGCCAAGGTCGCGACCGAATTCCGGATGAAATTTCACAAGCCGGTCGTGATCGACATGTTCTGCTATCGCCGCTTCGGTCACAACGAAGGCGACGAGCCGGCGTTCACGCAGCCGCTGATGTACCAGAAGATCCGTCAGCATCCTTCGACGCTCGACATCTACGCGAACAAACTCGAAGGCGAGGGCGTCGTTGCCGCCGGTGAAATCGACGGCATGAAGGCCGAATGGCGCGCAAAGCTCGAAGCCGAATACGAAGCGGGCCAGAGCTACAAGCCGAACAAGGCGGACTGGCTCGACGGCCGCTGGTCCGGCCTGAAGGCCGCCAAGGAAATCGACGATCCGCGCCGCGGCGATACCGGCGTCGCGCTCGATCTCCTCAAGGAAGTCGGCAAGCAGATTACCACGGTGCCGGACGGCTTCCATGTCCACCGCACGATCCAGCGCTTCCTCGACAATCGCCGCAAGGCAATCGAAAGCGGCGAAGGGATCGACTGGGCGACGGCGGAAGCGCTCGCGTTCTGCACGCTGCTGCTCGAAAACCATCGCGTGCGCCTGTCGGGTCAGGACGTCGAGCGCGGCACCTTCTCGCAGCGTCATTCGGTGCTTACCGATCAGATGAACGAAGACCGCTACACGCCGATCAACCACATCCGCGAGAAGCAGGCCCGCTACGAGGTCATCAACTCGATGCTCTCGGAAGAGGCGGTGCTGGGTTTCGAATACGGCTATTCGCTTGCCGAGCCCAATGCGCTGACCTTGTGGGAAGCGCAGTTCGGCGATTTCGCGAACGGCGCGCAGGTGGTGTTCGACCAGTTCCTGTCGTCGGGCGAGCGCAAGTGGCTCCGCATGTCGGGGCTCGTCTGCCTGCTGCCGCACGGCTACGAAGGGCAGGGGCCGGAGCACTCCTCCGCGCGCCTCGAGCGCTTCCTGCAGCTATGCGCCGAAGACAACATGCAGGTCGCGAACTGCACGACGCCGGCGAACTATTTCCACATCCTGCGGCGTCAGCTGAAGCGCGACATCCGCAAGCCGCTGATCCTGATGACACCGAAGTCGCTCTTGCGCCACAAGCGGGCGGTGTCGCGGCTCGACGAGCTCGGCTCCGAGACTTCGTTCCATCGTGTGTTGTGGGACGATGCGCAGTATCTGAAGAACCAGCCGATCAAGCTGGTCGCGGACGAGAAGATGCGCCGTGTGGTGCTGTGTTCGGGCAAGGTCTATTTCGACCTGTACGAGGAGCGCGAGAAGCGGGGCCTGAACGACATCTATCTCCTGCGTGTCGAGCAGCTCTATCCGTTCCCGCTGAAGGCGCTCACCACCGAGCTTTCGCGCTTCAAGAATGCCGAAGTGGTCTGGTGCCAGGAAGAACCGAAGAACCAGGGTGCCTGGGCCTTCGTGCAGCCCTATATCGAATGGCTGCTCGAAAACGTGGGTGCCAAGAACAAGCGGGCGCGCTATGTCGGCCGTGCCGCATCGGCCTCGACGGCGACCGGCCTGATGTCGATGCACCTGAAGCAATTGCAGCAATTCCTCGAAGAAGCGCTGGGCTAACGAAGAGCGCTGGAGAAGAAAATGGCGACCGAAATCCGCGTGCCGACTCTCGGCGAATCCGTCACCGAAGCCACCATCGGAAAGTGGTACAAGAAGCCCGGCGATGCGGTGAAAGCCGACGAACCGCTGGTGGAACTCGAAACCGACAAGGTCACGGTCGAAGTGCCGGCGCCCACGGCAGGCGTGCTGGAAGAGATCGTCGCGAAGGACGGCGAGACCGTCACGATCGGCGCCGTGCTCGGCTCGATCAAGGAAGGTGCGGGTGGCGCCACGGCCCCCGCCGCCAAGGACAAGGCGACGCCGGCGGCCGCGGGTCGTCCCGACCAGAAAACCGAAACCACGAAGCCGATCGCCGCAGGCG